>NZ_JAKRNC010000009.1:0-116464 GCF_022347345.1 Corynebacterium sp. ACRPJ | reverse complement strand
GCTTCTTTTCAATCGCATCAATCTTGGCCTTATCGGCCGGATCTCGTCTCGCCACAGTAGTCATTCTGGCTTATCTCCTTATGCGGGATCGGTTCCCACACACAAACCATCAGACACTCTCATAGAGCTCATAACGCCGTAGAAGAAGGAAAAGATCTTATCCATCCGCACGGTGTCAGTGACATACAGACCATAAGAAGAAGACTTCTCGTTACCGTCATAGAAAGCTAGGAAACCACTCTCGCGGTTGCTGCTATCGTCCGGCATAATCACGACAAAGTTGTACTTCTTGATGACCATAATCGCGATAGCAAAGTATGGTAACTCTTTAGGTACTGCGGTCTTGGTCTTTATCACTTGATCCTTTTCCGCGTAGACAGCATGAATACGCGTCAGCATCTCCTGAGACATATCCTCGGCTGATTTATCGCAAAAGCCCTCTTCGTCTACTAGTTGAAGGGCGGCGGCGTTAACAAGAATCGACGTTGGGCGAAGAAGAAACCGGGTGTGGTCAACCGCTGCGGTCTTTGAAGACTTGGTCTTTGTCGAAGACTTAGACTTCTTCACGTCTTCAAGTTCCGCTAGGGTGTCGAGGACCTTGTCCGTATCAACACCATTGGTGCCATAGATAGAAGACAGAATCTCGTTATCCATTGCGGACCTCCTTGGCATTGAGGGCCTCAGTGACAGTGTCTAGTTGCTTAGCGCTAAAGCGCGGGGCGCGGCGTACAACTTCGTCTACATAAGCGCGTACATCATCATTAGCCTTCGCTAATGTTCTGCGCTCCCTCTCTTTCAATTGAGTGGACATAAAAAATCCTTTAAGAATTACGTCCGGTACCGGACTTAAAAACAAAATTAATAATATAAATACAGGTCCGATTTTATACACTCGATTACGGGTGCTTTATCTCTTCTCTGCACTTTCAATATAACCAGACTATGAGGGAGCGTGCAAGGGATTATAGAGGCTGCGTGCTCTATGTTTTTATATGACATTTAGGTACCCTGTTACATTCATGGGTAATGACCTGAAACCATAAGATCTAGCCCAAAACCGCCGTAAATAGTATTTGTGCCGGTCACGCGATGTTTATGCAGGATAGGAATGCTATGCATTATTTAACAGTGTTGGACCCTGTTATAATTCATGATGTTCCCTAATGCACTTTCTTGGGTTGTCGCGGCGGATACATCTCTTTCAACCGTGTGCGCGCGAGCCGCTCCACGTCTTGGTCCGTAGCGCATAATTCTGACCGCAGTGCCCACGCATCCCGCTTGGATTTCGTGCGCGAGACGTACTTTTCGATGATCTTCAACGTCGCCAAGCAATGCGTGGTTGCCCGACACGAGCGCTGTCGGCGGGTGAAGGGGGTGGGGCCAAAGTAGACGTCGGCAAGCGCAAGCAGGCTCCGGGCCTCCTGCCGGGGCAGGCCCAGGCGGCGCAGATCTGCCTCGGGTACGCCTGAGACCTCGCCGAGAAGTTCCATCGGCGAGGCGAGTTGGCGGGCGTAGTCCTGCAAGCGGGTCATGCCGGCGAGCCTAAAACACCTCGCCAGGCCGCGGTAGCGCTCCCGCGTCGGCCTGTGGATAACTCGCCCCACGCATCACATCAGCCCCGAGCCCAGCCGGCGGCCTGTGGATAACCTGCTGTACCCTCGAATGCGAAAGCGAGAAAAGGAGCCCTCATGACTGACCCGACCAAGCGGATTCGCCCCACCACCCCCGGACGTCTGGCCGCGCCGCGCCAGGCTCAGC
Source organism: Corynebacterium sp. ACRPJ (assembly GCF_022347345.1). Taxonomy (NCBI): domain Bacteria; kingdom Bacillati; phylum Actinomycetota; class Actinomycetes; order Mycobacteriales; family Corynebacteriaceae; genus Corynebacterium; species Corynebacterium sp. ACRPJ. The sequence goes on along the minus strand of NZ_JAKRNC010000009.1, from coordinate 114,706 downwards.
AGCTGCCGCCCCTGCCGGTGACTCGTGCGCGCATTGGCGAGCGGATGGCCACCGAGGCCTTCCAGGAAATGGGCGAGGAGATGCTCGAGGAGCTGCAGAACTTCCGCCGCGACCTGCACCGCAACCCAGAAATCGGCCTCGACCTGCCGCGCACGCAGAAGAAGGTCCTAGAAGCGCTGGAGGGCCTGCCGCTGGAAATCCACGTGGGCCAGGACTTGAGCTCGGTGGTGGCCGTGCTGCGCGGCGGTCAGCGCGGCGAGCGGCCGGTGTCGGTGCTTTTGCGCGCGGACATGGATGCCCTCGAGGTACGCGAGCAGACCGGCAGCCCGTTTGCGTCGACGAATGGCTACATGCACGCCTGCGGCCATGACCTGCATACCGCCGGACTGGTGGGCGCGGCGCGGATTCTCTGCGAGCACCGCGAGGAGCTGCACGGCGACGTCACCTTTATGTTCCAGCCCGGCGAGGAAGGCCCGGGTGGCGCGCTGCCCATGATTGAAGAGGGCGTGCTCGACGCCGCTGGCCGACGCCCCATTGCCGCCTACGGCCTCCACGTTGGCCCGCAGGACCGCGGTACCTTCCACTACGTTCCAGGCCCGATGATGGCTAGCTCGTCCAACCTGACCATTACGGTGCTGGGCAAAGGCGGGCATGGCTCCCGCCCGCACGATGCCATCGACCCGGTGGCGGCGCTGGCGGAGATTCAGATGTCTTTGCAGACCGCGCTGACCCGCCGCTTCGATGCGCTCGAGCCCATCGTGATTACCGTGACCAACCTGTGGGCGGGAGACGGCGCGTATAATGCCATCCCGGAGCGCGCGGCCTTGGGCGCTACGGTGCGCGTGCTGCGCGATGAGAAAATCGACGCCGTGCGGCAGATGATTACGGAGGTCTCCAGCTCCGTCGCTGCCTCGCACCGCTGCACCGCGCAGGTGGATTTCGAGGTTTTGTACCCGACCACCAAGACGAATCCGCGGGAAAATCAGTTCGCCGCCACCTTGTGGAGCCAGATGTTTGGCACTGAAAACGTCCAGCCGTTCGATGCCCCGATGATGGCCTCCGAGGACTTCGGTTACGTCCTCGCGCAGGTGCCGGGCACGTTTATGTGGATGGGTACGGCCAATCCGGACAAGCCCGAAAATCAGCGCGAGTGGAACCACTCGCCGATGATGCGTTTTGATGACTCCGTGTTGGGAATGCAGTCCGCGGCGCTGGCTGCCGTCGCGTTTGAGCGCCTGGCTACCGAGAACGAGTATCCGTCCGCGCAGACGAAGGCCATGCGCGATGCGGCCGGGGTGCAAAAATAATTCATCCCTAGGGATTATGGCCATGGGCTTAAGCTTTAGGCCATGATCAGAACGAAGTGGAGCACGGCGGGAATTGTTGCCGCTTGTGCAGTGGCGAATTGGCTCATCGGCGTGGCGTTGATGAGCTTCGATATTGAGGAATACTCGCCGTCGTTTGAGGAGTACGGGCCCTATATCTGCACCGGCTTTGCGGTGGGCGTGGTGACTATTATTGCCCTGCCCTTTGCCTTAGAGCACCAGCCGCGCGAGCTTTCCGACGTCGACTATGCCGGCTCCACCCGTAGCTTCATCGCCGGTTGCATCGTGCTCCTGGGGTCGAGCTCCTATTTTGGTGCGGCTAGTGGAGTTGTGGCTTTTATTTCCATGGTCTCGCGCCGATCGACCTTGCGTTCGGTGGCCGCAGTGGCGTGCTTCGTGGTGGCGTTTGCGGTTGAAACTAGCTTTAACCCCTATATGGCCTGGGACGATATCGGATGGGTTGGTGCCATCTTCGTTGTTGTTGTGATGGTCGCGGGGTTATTGGTAGGCCAAAAGCGTGGCAATCTGCGCGAAAAGCGGTGGCGGGTGGAGCAACAAGCCCGGATGAATCGCGAAGAGATGCGCGCCAGGGTAGAACGCGCGCGGCAAGAGGAGCGCGAGAATATCGCGCGGGACATGCACGATTCGCTCTCGCACCGCTTGAGCCTGGTGGCCATCCATGCGGGTGCGCTGAGCTATCCGCGCGAGGGCGTGCCCGACGAGTTCACAGACGCAGCGCGCACCATCCGCACGGAAGCCCAGAACGCGGTAGAAGATTTGCGCACCGTCTTAAGCGCCTTGCGCGAAGACCTTTCCGAGGATCCGCGCACCACCTTAGAAGAGCTAGTCGCGGCCGCGCGTGAGGCCGGAGCCGAGGTGACCGTGACCTACGCGGACGGTGCCAGCCCGGATGTTTTTACTGGGCTATCCACGATGGCGCAGCACGCCGTGCACCGCGCAGTACAGGAAGGCCTGACCAATGCGCGCAAGCACGCCGCTGGCCAGCCGGTGAGCATTACGGTGCGCGAGGTGGCCGGTGAGGTGGGCATCGAGATGCGCAACCCGCTCTCGGCGGCTAAGGCCGGGGATCGCGCAGGTGCCAGCGCCGGCGGCTACGGGCTGGTGGGACTGCGCGAGCGTGTGGAGCTATCCGGCGGGCGCATGAATGTCCACGTCGGCGAAGAAGGTGAGGAATTTAGCTGGAGCATCCTGCTACCACTGGCGCACAAGGAGGCCACACAATGAGCGAAATGAGTTGGCAATTGCGCCATCCCGATTACGGGCTTATGCGCATCGACTTGGAAGAGACCACGGAGCGCGAGGGGTGGACCGGAAAGTACTTGGATTCCACGCGCAGCCTTTTTACTTCTACGGTCGACGGCACCACGCGCAAGCTCAGCTATATCGACACCGATGACTCGGCCTATAGCCTGGAATTCCTGCGCGGATACTGCGACGATAACGCGCCGGAAGACGCCGACCGCATCGAGCTGGTGGAGCGCCGTGGTTACATCGTTCCGGAGTTTCGCGGACAAGGAGCAAGGGTGATGTTTGCGGCGGTGGGGAAGGTGGACGTCGATAAGCGCCTGCATCGGGTGAACTTATGGACGTTGCTCCTGCAGACTGCGCTGACATTCATTGCGGCCACTCTAGTCATCGACTTTTTCCCGAAATTCTTCGAAAAGTTAAACGATATTCTCGTGCCCTCGTTCCTTAACGCCGTAGTGGCGGGCCACGCCAAGATAGTGCCGGTAGTACTGGCGATCTTCGTGGCGCTTACAGTGGCGTATACGCCCGTTGCGTCGCAGTTCTGGCGCGCGCGGTGGAATCAACCAGTGGGAAAGGAAGCATGATGGCCGACGCACTGCGTGTAGTGCTCGTTGACGACGAGGATCTAGTCCGCAGCGGCCTGCGCCTGCTGCTATCCAACGCGCCCGATATCGAGGTCGTGGCTGAGGCGAGCAATGGGCGAGACGCGGTGGCTACCGTGCTCGACGCGCAGCCCGACGTGGTGCTGATGGATATTCGCATGCCGGTCATGGATGGCATCGCGGCCGTGGAGAAGATTCTGTCCGTCCACGCAGTGCCGATCATCATGCTCACGGCTTTTGACACCGATTCCTTCATCCTGCGGGCTCTGCGTGCCGGGGCGGCGGGGTTCCTGTTGAAGTCGACGCCGCCGGAATCGCTCATGGCGGCCGTGCGTGCGGCCGCGGCGGGGCAGCCGCTGTTGAGCCCGCAGGTCGTCGACAAGCTGGTAGGCATGCAAAGCCCCGCGCTTTCCGACGCCCATTCACACCACACCCGCACCGCGCGCACCCGGCTTTCCACTTTGAGCTCGCGCGAGCGGGAAATCGCCGGGTTGGTAGCCCAGGGCTTGAATAATCAAGACATCGCCGACCAACTGGTGGTGTCCATGGCGACGGTGAAGTCGCATATGCAGCATATTTTGAAAAAGATCGGCGGTGCCAGCCGCGTGCACATCGCCATTATGGTCTTAGAGGCGCGTGGCTAAGGCCGGAGAATCCTCCCTGCGGGGGATACCGCGCTGGTGGTGGGTCGGCTTAGACTGGTGCGCGTTATGAAGTTGTTCCGAAAATCCGACGAGATGCTCCGGCGCCCGCTGTGGCAGAAGCTCATCATTGCGGCGGTGGCAGTGCTAGGCGATTTTGCCGTCTTATCCGTCCGCGTGAGCGAGAGCGACGGATCGCCCGAAAGGCTGTTTATTCTTTTCGCGGCGACGATCGGAACGTGGATCTTATTGCCCTTTGCTCTCCGGCATGCTGCGCGGGAGCGTGACCCGCGCAGCGCACAGCCTGGCCCGCGCAGCGCGTTGGTAGCCGCAACCATTATTTCGGCGACGGTGACGATTGCTGAGCCCCGCCCCTCGGTATTTATGGCGGCGTTTTCTGTGGCCTCGCGCCGGAGCCGGTTGTGGATGGCGACGGTATGTGCGGCCATGGTGGCCTCGAAGCTGGTCACTCTCGATTTATCTCGAAGCGAAGGGCTTAGTGCTCCCGGGAAGCTGGGATTTTTCTCTAGCTACATCCTCCCAGCAGTAGTCGTTCTAGTAGTCGGGTTGGTTCGTTCGAACCAAAAAGAGCGCACGATTGCGCTGCAGGCGCAGGCGGAGCTCACGCACGAGGAAATGGCCACGCGGGAGAATTTTGCGCGGCAGGAAGAGCGCGACCGGATCGCGCGGGATATGCACGATACGCTCTCGCATCGGCTGAGCATGATCGCGGTCTATGCCGGTGGGTTGGCCTACCGCAAAGACCTAGATCCGGAAGAGACGCGGCAATCCGCGCGCACGATTCGCGATGAAGCCGAGGCCGCCGTGGGGGATCTGCGTGAGGCGCTGCACTCGCTGCGCAGCGAGGGACGTATTGATCCGCGCGAGGGCGTGGAATCGCTGGTGGAGCGTTCCCGCCAGGCGGGCATGGACGTAGAAGTGTGCTACCAGGCGGGCGCGGGGCCGCAATCGCTGGAAGAGCTGAGCACCATGGCCGGCCACGCGCTCAACCGCGCGGTCCAGGAGGGCCTAACCAACGCCCGCAAGCACGCACCGGGCGAACCGGTGACCATCACCATCGCCGCGCTTGCCGACGCCCTCTTAATCACCATGTCCAACCCCGTCGCCCTAGCCGGGAAGAAGGGGAGTGGGAACAGTGGTGGGTACGGGATCGTCGGCATGCGCGAGCGCGCTAGTGTGGTGGGCGGATCGCTACAGGTAAACGATGAGGAAGATAGGTTCTCGTGGACTCTGCGCCTGCCGAGGAAGGAAGAAAAGTGAGTGAAATTCGGGTGGTGCTTGTCGATGATGAGCCGCTGCTGCGCCACGGCCTGCGCATGATCTTGGAAGGCGCGCCGGGCATCAGCGTTATCGGCGAGGCCGGAAACGGCAAGGAGGGCGTTGAGCTCATCCTGGCCGAGGAGCCGGACGTGGTGCTGATGGATATTCGCATGCCGGTCATGGACGGCATCGAGGCGACGGCGCAGCTGCACTCGCTCGCCGGCGCGCGCGATATCCCGGTGGTGATGCTCACTGCCTTTGATACCGATGAGTTCATCCTGCACGCCCTGCGCGCTGGGGCGGTGGGCTTTTTGTTGAAGACGACGGCGCCGGAGGCGCTGGTGGCGTCGGTAAGAGCGGCGGCCCAAGGCCAGCAACAGCTCAGCCCGAAGGTGCTAGAAAACCTGGTGGGGCTGGCGGCCACGCCGCCGCAGCCGGAACAAGAGATGATTCAACCCAGCGGGCTGGCCGAGCTGAGCGAGCGCGAGAATGAAATCGCCCAGCTGGTGGCCCAGGGGCTAAGCAACGCCGAGATTGCCGAGCAGCTATTCATTTCCCTGACCACGGTCAAGACGCACATGAAACACATCCTGGCCAAAATCGATGGCACCAACCGGGTGCACATCGCGATTGCGGTTCTCGGCGGTTAGGCGTGGCTGGGCTGGGCCGCTAGGGCCGGCGGAAAATGGCGGAGGCTAGTCCCACCAGCGCGATAACGCCGACGATAAGGGACGCCACCGGCCAGTACTGCGGGAAGTACTTGAGCGTGTAGCCGAATACTTGGCCGTCATCGAACTGCTGCCATAGCGCGAAGGGCATCCACCACAGCTTGGTTAGCGTGAGGATCGCGCCCGCCAGGCCGGTGGCAACCCGCGCGCCACCGCGCAGGAAGAAGCTCGCCGCAACCAGCAGTACGCCCGCAATGGTCAGGGCGAATAGGAGGGGAGTTTCGGTGCCCAGCGGAGAGCCGCGCAGCAAGAACTCATGGTCAATTTCGTGTTGTTCGATGAGGGTATATCCATCGAGTACTACGTCATCTGGGATTCCCATTATTTCTCCTTGTTTGTACCCGGAGCGGCAGCGGCGCCTTAGGTGGCGTAGGGAAGGCCGACTGAAAGGCGGACAGTTGTCACCTTAGAACCGGGTTGTACATTCATTATAGACACATCTGTCTTAAAGGGCGTAGTCTGAAGCCCTCGACTCGATACAAGGAGACAGTGTGATTATTACCGGACTTCTCACAGGCATCGTCTTCGGTGCTGTGCTGCAGCGCGGGCGCTTCTGCGTGACCGGCATGCTGCGCGATATTTTCCTCAATAAGACCTGGCGTGGTTTTACCGCCCTGCTCATTTTGATTTCGGTGCACGCCTTTGGCCTTACCCTGTTGACCGGCGCTGACGTGCTCTCTCCGGAGATTGCTGATTTCAAACCAGTAGCCGTCATCGTGGGCGGTTTCATCTTTGGTCTTGGCATCATCTTGTCTGGCGGCTGCGCCTCCGGCACGTGGTACCGCTCTGCCGAGGGCCTAGTCGGCTCGTGGATTGCGCTGCTGTTTTATGGACTATCGGCCGCGGCGATGAAGTCTGGTCCGTTGGCTGGGGCGAATGATTGGTTCAAGCAGTGGAGCCTGCCAGTAACCACCATCCACGACGCGCTACATATCTCGCCGTGGATTCTCGTGGCTGTGCTGTGGGGCGTGACCTTTATGCTGTGGCGCCACTACCGCGCCAAGGATGCCGGGCGCCCGAAGGTGGACCTTGGTCAGCCGTGGTACGCCAAGCCGCTGAATATGAATATCGCGGCGGTCGCTGTTGGCATCATCGGCACGGTGGGCTTTGTACTTTCTGCCGACGCCGGCCGCAATGGTGGCCTCGGCATTACCACGCCGACCGCGGACATCGTCCGCTGGACCGCCACCGGCGATTCCGCGCGTATGAACTGGGGCACCCTGTTGGTTATTGGCCTGCTGGTGGGCGCTTTTATCGCCGCCAAGTCCGCCGGTGAGTTCCGCGTGCGCGTGCCCGATGCGCAGACCGCGACCCGCGCTATTTGGGGCGGCATCATGATGGGCGTAGGCGCGTCACTAGCCGGCGGCTGCACCGTGGGCAATGGCATGGTGGAGACCTCCCTGTTTAGCTTCCAGGGCTGGGTATCGCTGTTCTTTATGGCCCTGGGCGTCGGCGCGGGCGCGCGCCTGTGGCTCAAGCCGAAGAACGCGCAGAGCCGTGAGCCGCAGCAGCCGCAGACCTACTCCACCGAGGAATCCGTGGATAACTCGGTGGTCTCCGCCGAGGACAAGGTGCTGCCGAGCTTCGCCACTGCCACCGGGGCGGTAGCGCTCAAGACCAAGCCGCAGGTTAAGAACAAGGCCCGCGCGCTGGGCGGCGGACACTATACGCTCGATACCCTCGGCGCGGTGTGCCCGTTCCCGTTGATTGAGGCCAAGCAGGTCATGGCGGAGCTGGAGACTGGCGAGGCGCTTGTCATTGACTTTGACTGCACCCAGGCCACCGAATCCATTCCGCAGTGGGCGGCCGATGAGGGCCATGAGATTCGTGATTTCCATCGCTCGGGCGATGCTGGTTGGCAGGTCACGGTGGTCAAGGGCGGATAATTACATCATTGTCAGCTACTATGTGGAGGCAGAAGAATCGAGCGTGATTCTTGTGCCTCCTTTGTGGTTTGAAAGAAGTTATTGCATGCCCGAGTTTGATGATAATTCCACCGCTGTTGCGGATATTTTGCATGCCTTCGCCGTCTTTGAGCGCGAGGAAGAACACCTGCTGGACGCGGAACTGCGCCTCAACGTCTATGCCAGCTAGGCCATGATCCGCGTCTTTGCTGCGCTATTGCCCTCGGCCGCCGCGCGCGAGCATTTGGTGCATACGCTGCGGCCCATCCATGCGGCAACTACTAATGAGCTGCGTTGGACGGATCCGGATAATTGGCATGTGACCATGGCGTTTTATGGAGAGCAGCCCAATGATGCCGCGGCGGTGCGCGAGCACCTAGCCCACGCGGTGGCTGGGCGCGCGGCGTTGGATGTGCACCTGAGCGGGGCGGGGAGCTTTGAGCAGCGCACGCTATGGGTGGGCGTCGGCGGGCAGGCGCGCGGTGTGCGGGAGTTGATGGCGGAGTGCCAGCTTGCCGACGTCCCCTTTAGCCACCACCGCCCCCACCTCACCGTCGCGCGCGCTGGTCGGCGGACCCGCGAGCCGTGGGCGCTGGCGGATTATGTGCGCGCGTTATCGGTGTATCGGGGGCCGGAATTTCGCGCGGACCGGGTGTGCCTGATGCAATCGCACCTCGGTGAGGGCCGCGGCGGTGGCCCACGCTACGAAGTTATAGAGGAGTATCCGCTGTTTTAAGCGGCGCGTGCGGTGCGGATTTCGCGGACGAGGGAATCAAGCTCCGCGCGGGTGGCGGTACGATCCGGATGGGTGGTGCAGAAATCTAGCAGGAAGTAACCGGCATGTTGTACGGCAATGTGGCGGGCCCAGAATTGGCGCACGGCATCGCGGTTATCCACAGCGAGGGACTGGATGGCGCGGCGCTCCGAAAGCAGCTCGTACTGCAGGTCGCGGCGCGCGGACAGTACGGCATCTGGGGTATTGACAAAGAGCAGACCGAGCAGGGTGGCCATGGACTCCATCGCGCGGACCTGCAGGCGGGCCTGATTGCGCACGGGGGCGCTGCGCTGCCATAGCCACAGCACCGCGGTGGCGATGAGGATGGATAGGACGATCTCGCCGCAGCGAGCCTGGATGGTGGGCCACAAGGGGCGGGTGGCGGAGTTGCCCATGAGGAGGGCGAGCGGGGTGGAGAAGATAACGCAGATGGCGTAGTTCTTAGCCACGAAGATTTCGGCGCAGAATTGGCACGCGGCCAGCGCGAGCAGGAGCGTCCAGCCACTAATGCCAAAGTAGTGGAGGATAGAAAAGAGCAGCACGCCGACGACGGAGCCGAGCATGCGGTGGATGCCGCGGACGGTGCCCGGCACGTGATCCGGTCCCCATTGCAGCATGAGGAAGGCAGAGACCACGCCCCAGTCCGGGCGGTCGAAGCCGAGGGTAAGGCCCACCAGTACGGTAATGGCCGCGGAAAGGACCACCTTTTGGGTGGTGACCATGGCGTGCGAATCCCGGACCGCGGCGCGATACAAGCGGTAGCGACCGGTGGGGCGGGTGTGCGGGATGGCGGTGCGATCCGGATCGACGTCGGTGACATTATCGGTGAGCTGATCCGAATCGGCGCCCAAATCCAAGGCGCGATTATGCGCCACGATGGTGTGCTGCGCCGCGAGGGTGCGCTCTACTAGGTGGGCACCCTGGGAGTCGATGACGCGGCCGCCGCGGATAATGCGGGCGTCGGAAAGCGCCTGCCAGGCAGCAAAGAGCGCGGTCTGCGCCTGGTGGTGGCGGGCCAGGGAATCGTCGCGGTCATCCTGGAATGCGGCCGCGGCCTTTTCCAGTGCGGCGACCGCGCGGCGCTCGGGGCCGTGGGCATCAATCAGGGCCGGCGCCATGCCGAGCACGAGGCTGGCCACCATGCCCGTCAGCGCCCAAAAGAGCAGCTGGCCCACGGTGACGTCGGTGCGCGCGAGCATTACCGAACCGCCGCCAACCATGACCAAGAAGAAGGTGCCCGGCGGCGGCAAGCGCAGGGCATTTTGGGCAAAGCCGCACACGGCGGCCAGCGCCGTGGTGTACAGGCCGGCCAGCAGCAGCCACCAATGGCCGTGGCCAGGCGCAAAGATGAGGTGGCCTACCAATACGCCCACGGCCGCGACGGTAATGAGTGCAGTACCGGCGGTGAGCATGACGCGCGGGCGGGTGCGATAAGGGTGGCCCTCGCCAAAGATGACGGTGAACGCGCCGGTGGAAATGAGCAGGATGGCGTAGTCGTGGCCGGTCAGCAGCGCGATGGCGCCGGGAATGAGAATCGCCAAGCCCGCGCGCAGGGCACTGGGCCAGCGCACCGAGGCGCTATTAAACGCGGTGAGCAACTGGGTGGTGCTGGGGCGCTGCGGGATGGGATAGTCAAGCTGGGTGGCCACGGAGCAGCAGGATCCTTTCTCGGCGGAGTTATCTGACCCGACTACCTTACGCCCGAAGCCACCCGCTTTACATGTCGGCGGCCGCGATGAGCCGGCGCGTGTAGTCCGTGCTGGGCGAGGACCATATGGAGTCGGTCGCGCCGTGCTCGATGAGCCGGCCGCGGTCAAGGACCGCAACGCTATCGCATAGGTGGCGCACCACCGCGAGATCGTGGGTGACAAAGAGCAGGGTGAGCTTGCGCTTGGCGATGACCCCCGCCAATAGCTCCAGCACCTGGGCGCGCACCGACATATCGAGGGCAGAGACGGCTTCATCGGCCAGCAAGATATCCGGCTCGCCGCACAGCGCGCGGGCGATGGAGATGCGTTGGCGCTGGCCGCCGGAGAACTCGTGCGGGAAGCGATCGAGGCTCTCGGCAGGCAGCCCGACCTCCTCAAGCGCGGCCGCGGCGCGAGCGCGCTTGTCGGCCTTGCTGGGGCTGCCGGGGATGGCCTCTGCGATGGATTTCCAGATTTTCAGGCGCGGGTTGAGCGAGCCTTGTGGGTCTTGGAAGACCATCTGCACGCGGCCGCGGACGTCGATGTCACCACTCGTGGGCTGGTCGAGCCCGGCGATGAGCTTGAGCAGGCTGGTCTTGCCCGAGCCGGAGCCGCCCACGATGCCGAGGCGCTCGCCGTGGTGCACGCGCAGGTCGATACCATCGAGCGCGGCATGTGCGCCGTGGACCTTGCTGACCCCGCGTAGCGTCACCAGCGCATCTTCCGCCGTGGCCGGAGAAAGGCTCAGCTCCGGCGGCCGCGAGGAGGCGATGAGCGTGCGGGTATAGGGATGCTCGGGGTGGACAAGTACGCGCTCGGTGGGACCGGATTCCACCACCGCGCCCTGGTGCATGACCAAGACGTTGGGGCACATGCGGCGGATTACGCCCAGGTCATGGGTGATAAAGATCAGAGCGGTGCCGTGGGCCTTGGTGACCCGCTCAATGACGCGCAGCACGCCATCTTGGGTGGTGGCATCCAGCGCGGTGGTTGGTTCATCGCAGATGAGGAGGTCGGGGCGCCCGGCCATGGCCATGGCGATGAGCACGCGCTGGCGCTGCCCGCCGGAGAGCTGATGCGGGAACCGGGAGGCGACATCGGCGGCTAGGTCCACCTCGTCGAGCGCGGCCGCGCAATCGCGCACCCCGGCCTGGGAGAGCTGCGTGCCTATGCGCATGAGCGGATCCAGCGCGCTCATCGGCTCTTGGAAGACCATCGCCATGGTGGACCCGCGCAGGGGACGGATGCGGGCATCGCGCGCGCCGATCACCTCGGTCCCGTCCACGGTCACGGAGCCAGTCGCGCGCACCCCATCGGGCAAAAGGCCCATGATGGATAGCGCCGTGAGGGATTTGCCGGAGCCGGATTCACCAATGATGCCGAGCTTCTCGCCGGCCGCGAGCTCGACGTTAATGGGGCCTAGCAGGGCAGTGGTGGACCCGGTGGCGGTAACCGTCAGGTTATCTACGTGGAGCAGGCTCATCGCGTGGATCCTTTCAGGCGGGGATCGAGGAGGTCACGGAGGGCGTCGCCAAGCAGATTAAAGCCCAGCACTGTGGCAGCAATGGCCAGCCCCGGCCAGAAGGCCTGCAGGGGAGCGGTGCCCAGCAGCGACTGGGAATCTTGCAGCATCCGGCCCCAAGAGGCCGCCGGCGGGGCGGTGCCCAGGCCGAGGTAGGACAGGCCGGCCTCGGCCAGGATGGCGAGCGCGAAGTAGACGGAGGCCTGCACGATGAGCAGCCCGGTGAGATTGGGAAGGATATGGCGCAGCGCCACCTTCCAGCCCGGCACTGCGGAAATGCGCGCGGAGGAAATAAAGTCCTGCGTGATAACCTGCAGCGTGCCCGAACGCGCCACGCGGGCGAAGGAGGGGATGCCGGCGATACCGATGGCAACCATGGCAGTCAGCGTCGAAGGGCCCCACACCGCGCCGGCAATAATCGCCAACAACAGCGCGGGGAAGGCAAGCAACAGATCCGCGCCGCGCATCACCAGGGCATCTACCCATGTGCCGCGGCGCATGCCGGCCAGGATGCCCAAGGGCACGCCCACGAGGGCGGCAATGCCCACCGCAATGAGCCCGACGAAGACCGTAATCTGGGCGCCCGCCATGATGCGGGAGGCGGTATCGCGCCCAAAGCGGTCCGTTCCCAGGAGGTGCTCGGCGCTGGGGCCAGCAAGGCGCACATCCGGGTGCGCCAGCGTCGGGTCATACGGCGTCCACACCAGCGAAAGTAGCGCCATCAGCACCGTGGCGGCAACGAGGAAGGCACCTAGCCAGCCAGAAAAACGCAGCTTCATTATTTCTCACCTGCCGTGATGCGCGGATCGATGAATCGGTAGGCCACATCCGTTAAGGCATTGACTACCAAGGCGAAGGCAACGAGCAGCATGACCAGGGTTTGCACCGTGGTCAGATCGCGCACCGACACCGCATCCAACAGCATGGAACCAATACCGGGGATGACAAAGACGGATTCGATCACCACAGCACCCACGACCATCGTGGTCAGCTGCACGCCGGCCACGGTAAGCACTGGCAGCGCCGCATTGCGCAGGCCATGGCGCTTGAGCGCCTCCCACGGGGACTGGCCGAGCGCACGAGCGGTGCGGATATAGTCCTGATGCAGCACATCAAGCACCGCCGAGCGCACATAGCGCGTTAGCATTGCACCTTGCACCACGGCCAGCGAAATGACCGGCAGAATAAGGTGGCGGATAAACTCGCCCGCGCCCTGGTTCGGTGGCACCCACCCATTGGCCGGCAGCCAGCCCAGATGGACGGCAAAGATGGCCACCAGAATGATGCCGAGGAGGAAGCTTGGCACCGCAATGCCCAGCTGCGTGCCGGCCGACACCACATCCGCGCCGCGGCTACGGTTGCGCAACGCCAGCCACATGCCCACCGGGATAGCTCCGGCCAGCGCCAGCAGCATCGCCAGGCCAATGAGGATGAGCGTGACCTGGGCGCGGTCTAACACCAGCGGCGTAATATCCTGCTGCGAGGACAAAGACTGCCCAAAGTTGCCGGTAAATAGGCCCTTTACCCACTCCCAATACTGCGTAAGCAGCGGGCGGTCCAGCCCCAGTTCGGAGCTCAGCTTGCCGACGGCCTCTTCGGTCGCATTCACCCCCAGCGCCACCCGCGCCGGGTTGCCCGGCACCGCGCGCATGAGCGCAAAAATGATGATGGAGGCTACAAAGAGCGTCAACGCGAAGCGCAGCAACGGGCGCACGATGGCGCGCCCCGTGGTGCGAAGGGAACTCATCGGGCCTCCTTTTCGGTGTTTTCTGCGGAGGTGGTTTTAGCGTCCGGGTCCGCGTCGGCAGAGGTCAGGTCGCGCAGTATGAGCGCGTCGGTGACCTGATCTGGGTGAAGCCCGCGCACGCCGGCGCGAGTGAGCACGATATTGGGCATATTCATGAGCGTCAGCGCGCCCGCATCCGCCATGATCTGGTCCACGGCCTGCGCCATGAGCTTGGGGTAGTCCTTCTCGGGGGCGGAATCGGCCTGGGCCAAAAGCTCGCGGGTGCGCGGGGAATCGTAGTTGAGGTAATAGTCCGGATCGCCGAACAAGGTGGGCACATCGCGCGGCTCCACGTGGGAGATGAGCGACATCTGATAGTCTTTCGCGCCCATGACCTGGCCTAGCCACACGGCTGGGAACTCGGCGGATTCCAGCGTCACCTTAAAACCAACCTCAGTAAGCTGCGAGTACAGCAGCTCGGCGACGGTCTGGGCGTAGGGCAGCGTCGGCGTGGTCAGCGCAATTTCGGCGCCTTCCGCGCCGGCCTCCGCGAGCAGTTGGCGGGCCTTGTCTGGATCGTAGTCGTAGTAGTGCTTGTCCTCGAACCACGGATCCGTTGGCGGGATCGGCGCGCCGCCGGTGTCTTTAGCCATCCCATTCCACAAAATGTCATTGGCCGCCGAGCGGTCCACGGCATAGGCCACGGCCTGGCGCACCCGTGGATCGTCGAAAGGCGCGCGGGCATTATTCATGGACAACAGCACCTCACCATTGGTGGTGCCGACCTCGGTAGCGATGCCCTCTTTGACGTCATCAAGAAGCTCCGGGTTCTGCACGCCCCAGACCACGTCCACGCCGCCGGCCTGCAGCGCATTGACCGAGGAGATGGTATCCGGGAAATAGCGCACCGTGACATCCTGTGCGGCGGGCTTTCCCCAATAACCGTCGCGAACGTGCAGCTCTACGAATTCCGAGGGCGCAAAGCGGGAAACCTCATAGGGGCCGGTTCCCACCGGCTGGGCGGCGAGGTTATCCATGCCGTGGGGCGTCATCATCGCGCCGGTGGCCGTACCCATGGACCACAGCCAGCCATTGGACGGCTGCTTGAGGCGCACCTTAAGCGTGTGATCGTCTACTGCCGTGGTCGTGTCTACCGGATCCATGGCCGCAGAGATACCGTTGGTCCACTTCTCGCGCACGTAGTTAATGGAAAAGGCGGCGGTCTCAGCGTTAAAGGCATCGCCATTGGAAAAGGTGACGCCGTCGCGCAGGTGGAAGGTATAGGTTCGGGCATCGTCGCTGATATCCCACGAAGTGGCAAGTCCTGGGGTAATGGAGCCGTCTTCATCGATGCGCACGAGGGTCTCGTACACGTTGTCCATAAGCACGGCGGGGATGGCGGCGCCACCGGTGGTGGTGAAATCCAGCGAGGTGGCCGCAGAGGTGGAAGCTACGGTGAGGGCAGAAGGTGCGGCGTCGCTGTCTGCCTGGGTGGTATCAACCACCGCGGTATGGCCCGCGGAACACGCCGAGAGGGTTCCTACAGCGGCCGCCATGGCGAGGCTGCCCAGCGCCCTACTGGCGCGAAATCTTCTCATAGAAAGCAGGGTAGCCGGTGGGTTTAGCTGCCGTGAAACTTATGCAAAATTTCCCGGAGTGGGGATAACTTCTAGGGGTGAAACGCCCCCGCGCACGCTATTCATCGCCAGCTTCATGCGGTCCGCGCGGTAGAGATAGACCGCCAATTCCACCGGCTCGCCGGAGTGGTTGGAAATCTCCATCTGCAGCCGCCACAGCGGGGTACCCGTAGCCACGCCAAGCGCTTCAGCATCCTCGGCATTGGCTTCTTCCAACGTGAGTTCGCGGCGCACATTATCAAAGTCCACGCCGCAATCGCGCAGGTGCGCATGAATGGATCCGGCATCCGCATCGAAGTCCAGGATGTGCTTTCCCACCACCATGGGGAAATACATGCGCTCGATGGCAATGGGGTGGTCTTCGGCATAGCGCACGCGGTGGACAAAGACGACATTTTGTTCTGGGTCTACGCGCAGAAAGCGGGTGATGTCTCGCGGAGCGCGGCGGCGAGCTAACCAGAGGGTGTGCTGTTGCGGATCCACGTCATATTCGCTCAGCCAGCTGGAAATGGAGTAAATCGATTCAAAAAGCTCTGCCTGGGTCGAGGCCAAAACGGTGGAGCGGCGCCCGCGGCCTGAGGACACTAGCCCTTCGGCCCGCAAAGCTGCAACGGCTTGGCGCACGGGTCCGCGGGAGGAAGAAAACTTCTCGCACAAGTCTGCTTCACTAGGCAGGAAATCGCCTGGTTGCAGCACGCCGGAGCTGATCTGTTCTCGCAGGTAATAAGCGATCTTCTGATGCTGCTGTTTATCGCGTGGGCTCATTCAACCTTTGTCCTTAGTTTCTCCGGGGCCTTTCCCAGCGGAGCGAAGCACAGTAATGTTATTCCATTTTGCAAAGGCGCGCTAATGCAATAACGCTACTGCGCATTTGATCCCCGCCCGGCCGAGGGGAGAAGGCAAAGGAAAAGGCCACGCGCCGTCCGACCAGCACCGAGATGCTAGGCGAGCACGCTAGGCTATGTGACCGTGGACGAGAGCACCGAAACGATTGAAGTACGCGCTGCCAGCGGCAGCGCGCGCCTAGGCAAGGCGGTAGCGGTGGCGATCATCATCGCCATCGCGCTGCTGGTTATCGGTGGGGTGCTTATCTACTCGGCGTTGCAGGAACCGGCCGATACGCGCCTGCATTCCGTTTATCTCATTGCCGCGCTCATGCCCCTAGGCGGGGCGCTGTGCGCCATGCTGGCGGTGGTGGCCTCCGTGCGGCGCCGGGCGCGTCCGGTGCTGCGGATCGGCGAGGAGATTTCCTTGCCCCACCAGCGGATCAGTTTCGCCGCCTCTGAACTAGAGCGCGTGCAGTTCTATTCGCTCGAGTTGGGTCAGAATTTCCTCGCCCTGATTCCAGGCGGGGTGCGCGTTTCTACCTTGGACGAGGCCCAACGGTATTCGGCCCGCCTGCCGGAGCAGGCGAACCTGGGCCCGCGGGAACTCGAGGGAAAGCTCCGGGAACGGTTCCCCGGCGTTCCCATTGACCACCTGGGCCAGGTGCGGGCCGAAGACTAGCTCGGGGTGCCGGCAACGCGTGCCGGATCGAGCTGCCAGCCCTGCGCGAGCAGCTGCATATTCTTGATTACTTCCTCGTGCGAGCTGGACTGCAG
This sequence comes from Corynebacterium sp. ACRPJ, assembly GCF_022347345.1. Taxonomy (NCBI): domain Bacteria; kingdom Bacillati; phylum Actinomycetota; class Actinomycetes; order Mycobacteriales; family Corynebacteriaceae; genus Corynebacterium; species Corynebacterium sp. ACRPJ. The sequence goes on along the minus strand of NZ_JAKRNC010000009.1, from coordinate 98,007 downwards.
CGAGACCATGAGCTCATCGGCCTTGGCGTGCTCCTGGAAGGTATCGAGGTAGTTGGCCACCTCATCGGCGGTGCCGACGGCGGAGTACTTCAGCATGTCTAGGATCTGCTGGCCCTGGTACGAGCCGATGATCTGCTCTACCTGCTCGTCGGTGAGGTGCTTGCCGCGGCCGGCGAAGGCCTTGACGCGATTGAAGCACACGCGCTCGTATTCTTCCTGTGCCTCTTGGGTGGTATCGGCGGCAGTGACGTTGACGCCGGCGATGACATAGGGCTTGCTAAAGCGCTCGGAAGGCTGGAAGTGCTCGCGGTAGTAGGTGGTGGCCTGCTCGAGGTGCTGCGGGGCGAAGTGGGAGGCAAAGGCATAAGGCAGGCCGAGCTTGGCGGCCAGCGAGGCGCCGAACATGGACGAGCCCAAAATATAGATAGGCACGTTGGTATTCGCGCCTGGAATGGCGCTGACTCCAGGGATATAGGACTTGCCCTCGAGGTAGGAGTTGAGCTCCTTGACGTCTTCGGGGAAGCGCTCGGCAGAGTGGGCGTCGCGGCGCAGGGCACGGCCCAGGGTATTCATGTCCGTGCCGGGGGCGCGGCCCACGCCCAAGTCAATGCGCTCGGGGTACATCTCCTCCAAGGTGCCGAATTGCTCGGCGATGACATAAGGGGAGTGGTTGGGCAGCATCACGCCGCCGGAGCCCAAGCGGATGCGCTCTGTTTTCGCACCGATGTGCGCGATGAGCACGGCCGGGGAAGAGGACATGATGGACTTCATATTGTGGTGCTCGGTGTACCACATGCGGGAGTAGCCCAGTTTCTCTGCTTCCTGTGCCAATTGCACGGAGCGGGCGATGGACTGTGCTGGAGTTTCGCCCTCATAGATGGTGCAGAAGTCCAAGACGGAAAGATGCGCGCGTTCGGTCACGGTGGAGGGCCTTCCTTTGCTTCGGTAGGTGCTCTATAAGTTCTCTCCTTCCAACGGTACGCGCCGCTCGACTATTCCGGTCCGGGGGCGATACAGCAAGGCTGCGTGGGGAGCGGTAGGCACACAGAAATCTCCCCTCCGCCTCGGCGCTGCGATGCAGTGCGGAGAGGGAGGGGAGTGAAGCAGGAGAAGGGTACTAAGCCCCGGCGAGGGCCTCAGCCTCGGCCGGTTCTTCCGCTTGTGGGTTGGCGGCGGCGTGCTTCTCGCCGGCCTTGGTGGCGATATCGACAACGAGGCCGATGACTGCCGCGATAGCGGTAGGAACAATCCAGCCCAAGTCCACGGACTGGCCGGGCGCCAGGCTCAAGAGGGGATCGAGTGTGTCGGCGCCCCAGCCCTGGGCGGCGATGACGGACAGAGCCGACCACAGCACCGATACCCACAGCGCCAGGCGGTAGGTCCAGTAAAAGACGACGGACTTCTTTACCACCGGCTGGATCAGGGTGAGGGCGATCAGGGAGATAGCGGGTGGGTACAAGAAGGTGATGAACGGAACCGCGATAGACAGCACCGTATCCAGGCCCTGGAAGGCAAAGAGGATGGACAGCGCGGTAAACAGGCACGCCCATACGTGGTACTTGACCTTGGGCATGAGCATCTCGAAGAAGGCCGAGGTGGAGGTGATAAGGCCCACCGCGGTGGTCATGCAGGCCAGGATGACGATGGCAGAGAAGACTGCCTGGCCGATGGTGCCCATGGTGAGATTGGCGGCGTCGGCAAGCAGGGGCGCTCCCGACTCATAGGACTGGCCGTTAGGAATGGTTTGGCCTACCCACGCCAAGCCTAGATAGATGGCGGCCAGCAAAAAGCCCGCAATAAGCGCGGCGGTGATGGTGCCGTTGACCAGGGACTTGCGGGTCTTAAAACCCTTGGAGCGCAAGGACGCAACAATCACGATGGAAAAGGCCAAGCCGGCAATCGCGTCCATGGTGTTATAGCCCTCGAACAGGCCGGTGACCATGGGGGAAGAAGAATAATCCTCGGTAGGGGTCTGGGGATCGCGGCCGTTGCTAAAAGCGGCCAAAGTGATAAGGACGATCAACAGCGCTACCAGGGCTGGGGTAAGGAACTTCCCCAAGGTATCGATGATGGTGTTCGGGCTCCAGGCCAGCACTAAAGCGATAAGGAAGAAGACGATATTGAAGATGCCATTGGCCATCGTTCCTTCCCAGCCCAGAAGTGGGGTAATGGCGGTTTCCATGGACACGGCGCCGGTGCGCGGCAGGGCGTAGAAAGCACCGATGGCCAGGTAGGCCATCACGGAAAAGACCAAGCCGAAGAGGGCGCCGCCGTTGGAGCTCAAATCGCGCACGGAGCGGCCAGAAATGGCAACGGCAACAATAGCTAGGACCGGAAGGAGCACGCCGGCGGCCAGGAAGCCGAGGACGGCGGGCCAAAAGTTGGTGCCGGCCGAAACGCCCACCATGGGCGGGAAGATGAGGTTGCCGGCGCCGAAGAACATCGAAAACAGCATCAGCGACGCAATTACGATGGTGGCGCCGGGCTTAGAGGTGCTTGACGCAACTGGGGTAGCCATTGTGGCTCCTTAATTTTCCATGTACAGCTAGAATGCGAGGAAGCTTTCCCATTCCGCCGAGGGTGGTGGCGGAGGCGGGGTGCCTCTTCGCGGTCCGAGGTGGCGGGTCACGCCTGTTCGTGTAATGAGACATTACCGCCCACATGGTGAGAAATCAAAGCGTGGGGGTGACGCAGAATACATGGTGGTCCCAGCTGGTTCGGCCTAATCGAGGTCCGCGAAGGCGCGCTCCATGCGGTCGAGCGCTTCTTCCAAGATTTCGCGTGAGGTAGAAAAGTTCAATCGCGCATGACCCGGGCCGCCGGTGCCAAAGGTATCGCCCTCATTAAGCGCTACCTTCGCATTCTCCCGCAACCACTTGGCCGGCTGCGGGTTGCCGCCGATAGCGGTATCGGCAAAATCCAACCACAGGAGGTAGGTGGCGTCCGGCTTGCTGGTCTTTAAGCCGGGGATGCGCTGAGGCAGCTCCTCCACCAACCAATCGCGGGTCTGTCGCAGGTACGCTATTTCTTCATCGAGGAAGTCGCCGCACTTGCGGTAGGCAGTCTCCGCAGCAAGCACGCCTAGAGTGCCCGTGCCATCCTTGGCTACGCCTGTGAGGCCATTCCACGTGTGTACATCGGCCGTGTTGGAGAAAATGATCTGCGCGCACTTCAGGCCAGCTGTATTAAAGGCCTTGGACGTCGCGGTTACCGTGATGGTGCGCTCCGCGGCCGCCGCGCCGAGCGAGGCCACCGGAATATGCCGGCCCTCATAGACCAGCGGGGCATGGATTTCATCGGCCAGGATGCGCGCATCATATTTTTCTGCCAGTTCTACCAGGCCGGTGAGGTAGTCCTCGTCCAACACACGGCCGAGTGGATTATAGGGATTGGCCAGCAAAATAGAGCCAGCGCCCGCTTGGAAGGCGCGCTCAATATCGTCCAGTTCCAAGCTGGTCTCGATCTTTTCGCGGCCTGCGGTGCGTGGTAGCTCCAGCAGTGGAGGGTAGGAAGGCACGGGCACGATGACCGGGGAGCCTTCGCGGGTAAAGTACTGCACTCCTAGCAAAAGACCCCGCACTACGTCCCCGATCCAGAAAATATGTTCCGAGTTGGGGCGCCAGCCATAGCGCGTGTCATAAAAATCAGCCACAGCCTCGCGCAGCCCCGAGGCCTTAGGCGCTGGGGTATAGCCAAAGGTTTCCTTATCCACCATCTCTTCCAGCGCCTTTTTTACGGCGGGCGCGGTGGGGAAATCGGACTCCGCGATCCACAGCGGCAGGACGTCTTCCTCGAAGACGGTCCACTTGCGGGTTCCGCGGGCTTGCAACTCTTCTAGGCTAGGAAACTCCATGGCCATAACCATAACGCGAAGCCCGCGGCCACCCCAGCGCTTTTATGCGCTTTTATTCATCTGCCTTGTCAGCCCACCGGGAGTCCTCCTCCGCGTCTTCGGATTCGGAGGCAGGGCCGGAGACAAAACCATACTTCTTCAACCGGCGGCGGTCCGCGGCCGAGGTGGATTGGGTGAGTTTGAGCAACTCGGCATAAATGCCACCGGATTGCGCCAGTTCGGCCGGCGAGCCCATTTCATCAATGCGGCCGCGATCCAGGGTGATGATGGTATCCACATCCGCAATGGTGGACAGGCGGTGGGCAATAATCAGCGTGGTGCGGTCCTTCATTAGCTCATCCAGGCCGGCCTGCACGGCGCGCTCGGACTTGGTATCCAGCGCCGAGGTGGCCTCATCCAGGACCAGGATGGGCGCGTCCTTGAGCATGGCGCGCGCCACGGAGACGCGCTGCTTCTGCCCGCCGGAAAGCTTCAGACCGCGCTCACCAATGACCGTGTCATAGCCGTCCGGGAAGGCTTGGATAAACTCATGGGCATTGGCGCGCTTGGCGACGTCCACGATTTCCTCCTCCGTGGCACCCGGCTTGCCATAAGCGATGTTCTCGCGAATGGTGCCGGAAAAGAGGTAGGACTCCTGGAAGACCACACCCACCGAGGCGCGCAGGCGCGAGGCGGTGAGATCGTCTACCCGGTGCCCCAATACATCCAGGTGCCCGGCCGAGGGGTGGTAAAGGCCTAGCAGGAGATTGACCAACGTGGACTTGCCGCCGCCGGATTCGCCCACGAGCGCCACCTTGTGGCCCTCAGAGGCGGCGAAGGAAATATCCTCCACCACGGGCTTGCCTTCCTCGTAGGCGAAGGAGACGTGGTCAAAGGAGAAGACCGGCGCGCCGGGTGTGGGTTCGAGCGGCGGGATAGGAGTGAGATCCAGTTGCGGGGTATCGGAGCCGGTGGTGGCGGCTACCAGCTCGCGCGAGGCGGTGGGTTCGAGGTCTTCTTCCATGACCTTGAAATAGTCTTTAGAGCCGGCGATCGCGCGCTGGGCAGAGTCGACGATCCAGCTCATCATGAACACCGGCTGCTTGGCCATGGCCACCATCTGCAACAGCATGACCATGTCACCGAGGGTGAAGTGGCCCTCGAGCGTGCGCCAAAAGACCACCGCATAAATGCCCAAGAAGATTAATGCCATGGCAATCCCGCGGAAGGTATCCATCAAGTGCCACCAGTTGGATTGCGGCTTGGTGGTATCAACCACGCTACGGTAGCGGCGAGCAAAATGGTCGAGCTCGCGGGTCTCGCTCACAAATGACTTGGCCACCTTGACCTGGCCGATGACCTCCGCAAAGCGGCCATTGGCTAAGTCGATATTTTCATTTTTGGTGGCCTCAAATTTCTGCCAGCGCTTCGAAGTCAGCGCCGTAAGCCACATATAGACGGGGAAGAGCAGAGCCAGCAAGATGGCCAGCGGCCAGTAATACCACGCGGTAATGGCCAGCACGGCGACGGTCTGGATGATCATCGTGAAAAAGTTATTAGAAAAGGACTGTACGAATTGCGTGATATTGGCAATCGAGCGATCTAGCCGGGCGATGATCGTGCCGGTGACCTGGTTATCGTAATAGCCTTGGGGAAGTGCCAAAAGCTTGGCAAAGTAGCGGGTGGATAGGATTTGGCGCAAGCGCGCGACCATGACATCGCCGATATAGCCGCCGATATTGCGGAAGAGGGCATTGGCGGCGTCGGCAAGAAAAAGCGCAAAGGCCAAGAGTAAAACGGTGCGCAGCGCAGCGTCGACCGGGCCATCGTTTTGCAGAGCCTCCACGATGGTATCGGTGGCCTGGCGGGTCAAAAAGGGAGAGACCAAAGCCAGCACCGCGGTGACCGCGGCGGCGGCTAGCACGCCGAGATAAAAAGGCCACAGGGCAGAAGCACTGCGGGTGATGCGCAAAATGGAATTCATAAATGACCACACTCAATTCAAAACGGCGGGTAGTGCGCGAATTTAGGAAATAGGAGAGATTTAAGCGACTGCCCAGTATGCCACATGCGGCGTTAACGAGCGTAAATGCCTAAGTTCCGGAAGGAGTAGGCTAAGGTACTTGTGCAGAAATACAACAATCTTCGCGTGCAAAGGATCCATCCACGGTGAAAATTTCTCACACATTCGGCGCGGGCGTGGTCAGCGTTCTCGCCGTGACCCTGACCGGATGTAGCGTTCTCCAGCCGGAAGAAACAGGGCTCGGGGACAATATCACCGTCTCCAGTTCCGAAGAGGCTCCGTATGAGGCCAAGGACACCGACGATAAAGAGGTCACCTCTAACCTGGCCGAACCCGTTGAGGATAAAGGCCTTGGCGTGAGCTGGGAGCTGCAAGGGGTGTATTCCGATAATAACTCCGGTGGCTCCGTGGTGACCATCCTGCTGAAGAATGAAAACGACGTGCCCTTGCCGGTCGACGCCTTTGAAGATCCCACCCTTGAGCGTGCCGACGGCAACGGCGGCTGGGCCAAGATCAACTCCTTGCCCTATGACAAGGAATCTGCCCCAGACGTGGAGCCACCGGGGCTCGATCACCCGTTGGGCGCGGGCGCTTCGGTAAACCTGCAGTACCGCTTTGACGTCACGCCAGGCAATCTGTGGAATGCTCGCTTGCACATTGGCAACGTGACCTGGGTAGGAGACCTTAATCTATGACGGAACTTGTAGTCTTGGCCTCTGCCGCGGGTGAACCCATCGGCACCGCTCCCAAGGCCGAAGTTCATACCACCGATACTCCGCTGCACTTTGCCTTCTCCGCCTGGCTAACCTGCAGCGGCAAGGTGCTGGTAACCCGCCGCGCGCTGGGTAAGCTCACCTGGCCCGGGGTGTGGACCAATGCCTTCTGCGGCCACCCCGCCCCCGGCGAGGAAACCGCCGATGCGGTACTGCGCCGCGCCACCTTTGAGTTGGGTATTGCGCCTGGAGACCTGTCTACCCCGCAGCTTATCCTGCCGGATTTTTCTTATCGCGCCGTGGATTCCTCGGGCACGGTAGAAAATGAAATCTGCCCCGTGTACACGGTGGAGCTTTCTACCGACGCCGCGTGGGAACCCAACCCAGACGAGGTGGATTCCTATCAATGGGTCGAGCCGGCGCAGCTTTTCGCCGCGGCCGATGCCATGCCCGGAGTCTTTAGCCCGTGGATGATTGACGAGCTAGCGGACGATAAATTGCGCGCTGCGCTGTAATTTCGGTGCGCCAGTTTTATAGGTCATCTTCGTCGTAGAAGGCCGCGGCCACATAATCCAAGGTGGCATAGGCTAAGCGGCGCTCGTCCGTATCCAGGTCAAATTCCAGCACGTTATGGTCATCGCCGTAGCTGGGGAATCCGGGCTCGCCAGTGGTGGCAAAGTGGCGCAGCCATTCATTGAGCTCACTGGCGGGGGTTTCCTCGCCGGCCTCGTTTCTGCTTCCGTCAAAAAGAGGGCCCAATTCCGCACAATGCACCGCGGGGGAATGGGTGCGCGTAAACTCCATCATCCACGTCGGGCCTGGGGCATGCGCAGCCACCTGGGCGGCCCACCGGCGCACGGCGGCGTCACCGATGAGACGGCCCATTGGCCGCTGCGGATCCACGTAGTGCGCTAGCTGCCGCCACTGCTTGAAGTGCTCGTGCGATACGCCAAATTTGGGCGAAAGGTAGCTGGTAATAAAACCGGCTAGCGCCATCTTGTCTATGCGCTGCGCGGCGGGCATATCGTAGAACTCATCGCGGGTAGAGGTCACCACGATGGGAATATCCGCCAGCTCCTCGGCCTGCAATGGGGCAGGACCTAAAGCAACGTCGAAGCGGTATTTCTTGCGGAATTTGGCATACCCCTTGGCTAGCGATTCTGGGTCCAATTTCTCCAGAGCTTGGCGCGTTATGGACACACCGAGGCACTTGCGCAGATCCGCCACGCGGTGCTCAAAACGGTCGCGCGGGAATGCTGGCGAGAGTGCCAGTACGCGGCGGAAACCACCCCGGAAGTGATCGCGGCGCGTCAGCCATAGGCTCATCGCTGCACCGGCGGACTGGCCCACCAAAGTGATATTGGTCTTATCCCCGCCAAAGGCCTCGATATTGTCCTGCAACCATTCCAAAGCCAGCAGGCAGTCATCGATGCCGCGGTAGCGGTCCGCCTCATCGCCATCAAAGCGCGCGAAGCCAGCCAAACCGACGCGGTAGCCCACCTGCACTTGAATAACGCCGTGGCGCGCATTTGTCGTACCCGTAAGACGCGGGTCTTCGTGCGTTCCGTGCTCGTAGCGCCCGCCATGGATATAGACCACGACGGGGCACTCGGCGGCGTCGGCAGGCGCGGTAATAGACAGCGCAATGTCGTCTGGATGCGGCTCGCGGGCATCCTGGTCACAGGTGCCCTCTAGTGGCTTGGCGGGGGAGAAGGGGCTGGGTATGGTGCTATAGCGCACCGAGTGGAAATAGTGCAGGCCATCTCGGCGCACGCCGGTAATCCGGCCGGAGGCGGTGGCAACGGTAACGGGTATTTGGGCACTCGACATGTCTGCCAGATTACCGCGAGCAAGTAGGATGAGGTGCCATGGAGTGGTTGACGAGCTTGGGCAGCACGCTCTCGCAGTTTTTGGTGCAGGCGCCCGTATGGATACAAATGATCATCGTGGTGGCTATTGCCGTGCCACTCATGGTGGTCATCGCCTGGTGCCTCATGTGGGCAGTCGATCGCGTGGCCAACCGCGCCGCAGGCGTGATTTCTCAGCAGCGCAACCGCCGCACTAAAGTAGACCACCATGGCTGAGGAAAACAACGAGCGCGCACAGCAGGAACGCGCCGAGCTGCGCGCCAATCCGCGCGAGGGCCTCTGGGACCCCGAGTCCAAGCGCGCCGCCCAGTCTTCCGCCGCAACAGATACACCGGGCGCGCAGCCGATAAAGCGCAAGCGTGCCCTGCCCAAGTCCCGCGTCTCGCTCACGCTGTGGACAATGATCGCCCTCATCATCATTGTCGCGCTCATTGGCCTGTGGACTTAAAGACCCCGCCGATGGAGCCGCGCGGGAGAATCCAGTGCTAGCTCTTGCGGCTGGTGGATTCCAAACGCTGGAAGAATTCCAGCCCAGGAAGATCCTCGATAAGTAGGGCATTACCGGCCGTATCGCACAGCGGCACGCACCAATTGGGATAAAGCTCGTGGGTAGTGCCCGGCTGATTTTGCGCGCGTACATCACCCACCATGTCCACCAAGCTGGTGCACACAAGCGCCGAAGGCGTGCCAGCGATATACCGGTGCAGGGCCACGCTGAGATCCTCCTCCGCGCCGCGGGAGGCGCGCCCATCCGGATCCACGCGGTAATCGCGCTGCGGCAATAAGCCGCGGTCAGCTACCGCTCCCAGCACGCGGGCCTGCCACTCGATGTCATCGTGCTGCTCATCATCTACCGAGCGGTTCAGCACGCCCAAACGCGCGCGGAGTGAAATATGCTCGCCGCGCAGGTACGCCAAGGTCGGCGGCAGGTCGTGCGTATTAACCGAGGACAGCGCCAGCTTGCGGTACTTTTCCTGTGGCAGCGGGGAGTAGTTATCATCATCTCGTTCAAACCATACGATGGATGTTCCCAATACCGCCTTGTGGGCGAGGACATCTTGTACCCATGGCTCCAGGGTGCCGAGGTCCTCACCAATGACCACCGCGCCGGCGCGCTCTGCTTCTAGCGCCAAGATACCCACCATGGCCTCTAAGTCATAAGAGACATAAGTGCCCGTCAGCGGGCTGGCCATGCGGGGGATCCAGTACAGACGGAATAGGCCCAAAATGTGGTCCACGCGCACGCCACCGGCATGGCGCAACACGGTGGAGAGCATCTCGCGCCACGGGGCATAGCCGGCAGCGGCCAAGCGCTGTGGGTGCCACGGCGGCTGCGACCAATCCTGACCCTGCTGGTTATAGTCATCCGGCGGGGCGCCTACCGAACATTGCGGCGCCAAGTATTCGGTGAGGTTGACCGCATCGGCGCCACCCGGGTGCACACCCACGGCCAGGTCGGTGACTAAGCCGAGGCGCATGCCGGCATCGAGCGCGCGCTGCTGGGCGGCGGCCAGCTGCTCATCGCACAGGAATTGCAGCCAAGAATAAAAGCGGGTGAGCTTGTCCATATCCAGGTCCTCGGCATGGCGCTGGCCCGACTGCGCCGCGGCATCCTGCTGCGCGCACCACGCCGCGAAATCACGCAGTCCACGGCCCTCCTCGCGGGCGTAGCGCACGAAGGCCTCCTCACGCTCCGGGGTGGGCTGGTAATTAAAGAGCTCGCGCAGCACCTGTAGTTTGGCCTCAAAAATGGTATCGCGCTCAATTTCCTCGGCGCTGCGGTTGCGCTGGCGAAACTCCTCCGCCAGCTCGCGCACATCATCCTGTAAGTCCTCTGGCAAGAGCTTGAGCTCCGGGATGGATTCGATGTGCAGGTAGAGCGGGTTGATAAAGCGCCGCGTGGTAGGCAGGTAAGGCGAATTTTCCACCGGCGGCAGCGGCTCGGCCGCATGCAGCGGGTTGACCAGCAAGAAATCCGCGTACGGGGCGAGTGTTTCTGCCAGCTGGCCTAAGTCCTGGAAATCACCAATGCCCCACGAGAAATCCGAGCGCACCGAATAGAGCTGCGCCATCACGCCGCTAATCGGGCGCTCCACAAATTGATCGGCCGTAGAAAGGCGCGCCGGGGTAATGATGAGCGGGCTGGCATGCTTGCCGATGCCCCCGGACTCCAGCACCAATTCGTGGTAACCCATGGGCAGGTCCCCGGGAATGTGGAAGCTCGCCTCGCCCCAAAGCGTGCCATCGACGTTGGCGTCCGGGGCATCATTGGGATCCTGGTAGACCTCGCGGGTGCCTCCTTCCTCCAACTCAATGTGTACGTTGGCGGCATCGCCCGCGTGCACGTGGACCACGAACCCGCGCTCTTGACCTTGGGGTGCGACAACGCAGTGGGGGAGGGGCTGGGAGGAGCGGTCCAGGTAGTCGTCGTAAAGCAGCTGCGTCAGTGCCGCATCGTCCGGATTATCATCGATGGCCACGCCCAAGGCGCGCAGGGTATAGGCAATAGTGTCTTCAGCGACGTGGACGGGGAAACCAGACTGGGAGGTATAGCTGGTGGCCACACCGTGGCGCTGGGCGAGTTCTTCAAGCAAGGCGCGGGTAGTCACAGGCCACATTGTGCCACGGGGACAACGCGCCTGCTGGGGAACAGATTGGTACAGTAGGCGGAGATTAATAATTAGCTGTTCGAAAGGACACCGCGTGACCCTGCAAGAAGTCCACACCCCAGCCCAATTTACTATCGAGCCGGGCGAAACCTGCTTGACCGCCCTGATGGACACCGCCAAGAAGCGCCCTCACGGCGTCATGTTTACCCGCCCGGCTAACTACGAGTGGGTCAACGTCACGGGCAAAGAATTCATCGATGAGGTCTTTGAAGTAGCCCAGGGACTTATCGCACTGGGCGTGCAGCAGGGGGACCGCGTCGCCCTCATCTCTGCCACCCGCTATGAGTGGTCCCTGCTGGACTTTGCCATCTGGGCCGCCGGTGCGGCCTCCGTGCCGGTCTATCCGTCCTCGTCCGCCTCCCAGGTGCGCTGGATCATCGAGGACTCCGGCGCCGTGCTCGCCATTACGGAAACCCGCGAGCACTCCGAGCTGGTAGAAAACCTGGTGCTGCAAGAAGACGGCGAGCCCAACCTCAAGGGCTCCCCCTCCCAGCTGCGCCGCGTGCTGGAAATTAACTCCTCTGCCATCGATACCTTGAAGTTCGAGGGCCGCGGCGTGGCCACCGAGGAGGTCTACGCCCGCATCAAGGCCACCTCCACCGATGACCTGGCCTCCCTGGTGTATACCTCGGGCACCACTGGTCGCCCTAAGGGCTGTATCTTGACCCATCGGAATTGGCTGGCCCAGACCCGCGGTCTGTGCACCAACCCGATTGGCATCTTCGCCGTGCCGGGCAGCCATACCTTGACCTTCCTGCCGCTGGCACACGTCTTTGCCCGTGCGGTATCCATTGCGGTGGCCATGCGCGGTGCCTCCCAGAACCACTGGTCCGATTTTTCCACCATTTCTATCGAGTTCGCCCGCTCCCGCCCGAACGTCATTTTGGGTGTGCCACGTGTCTTTGAAAAGGTGCGCAACTCCGCTGCCGCTAAGGTGGCCGATTCCGGCATCAAGACCTTGCTTTTTGAGCAATCCGAGAAGGTAGCCATCGAGTACTCCAAGGCTTTGGATAAGCCGGAGGGCCCGGACCGCCTGCTGAAAGCCAAGCACAAGGTCTTTGACAAGCTGGTGTACTCCACCATCCGCAAGGGCGTGGGTGGCAACGTGAGCTACTGCATTACCGGTGGCTCGGCCATGGGCCACGACCTGCTGCACTGGTACCGCGGCATCGGCATCCCGGTCTATGAGGGCTATGGCTTGACCGAGGTCGCCGCCGCGGCCGCGGTGGACTTTGTGGACCAGTCCATCGGCACCGTTGGCCCGCCGATGGGTGGCGTGACCTTCCGCATTAACGATGAAGGCGAAATCTGCATCAAGGGAGATATCGTCTTCCACGGTTACTGGAATAATCCGGAAGCCACGGCCGAGGCCCTCGAGGATGGCTGGTACAACACCGGCGACCTAGGTGAGATTGATGAGGACGGCAAGCTTGTTATCACCGGCCGCAAGAAGGATCTCATTGTCACGGCCGGCGGCAAGAATGTCTCGCCTGGCCCGATGGAGGATATCCTGCGCGGACACCCGCTTATCTCCCAGGCCATGGTGGTAGGCGATGGCAAGCCCTTCGTCGGCGTGCTGCTGACCCTGGATCCGGACATTTTGAAGCGCTGGAAGCTAGACCACAACATTCCGGAGAATCGCTCCATGCGCGAGCTGGCCACCGATCCGACCCTGCGCGCGGAGCTGCAGGATGCCATCAACCAGGTCAATGCCACCGTCTCCCATGCGGAGGGCATCAAGAAGTTCTACATCCTCGAATCTGACCTAACCGAGGAAGAAAACGAGCTGACCCCCACCATGAAGGTCAAGCGCAACGTGGTTTCGCAGCGCTACGCCGCAGCCATCGAGCACCTGTACAAGTGCTAGGCTGCGCGGTGGGTACACCCGAGGGAATTCCCTCGGGTGTTTCTTTTTGCCCTGCTTGCCGACGCCCCCTTCTGCAGCTCACCTCACCATCCTCACCCCAGTGCGGGCGAACCTGCCATAAACCTGTGAATGGCTTCGGAGTGTCGCGCGCTCGCGGCGGCGGATCTCGCATAAAGTCGTGAGGCGTTACAGCAAACCTCAACCTCTACTAGAGGTTAGAAATGGGACCGTGGAAGGAGTGGCTCGAAGCCAATGCACAAAATCGCCGCCGAGCTGCGCCACCGCGAGCTTACGCAAGAGATTTACAATATCGGCGACGAAGTCGCAGAGTACCTCGAGCACCTCATTGAAGCCATCGAGGATTGGGACGAAGAGCTGTGCATGGATTGCCTAGCCGAGCTGGGCGATATCGTCGAAGACGCCCGCGTTGATTCCGGCCGTTGTGTAGGTGAGCTGATGGGCCTGCGCCAAGCCCTGGTCTCCGGCGTGCGCTCCGGCACCATTTCCGCCGCTTCTTCCGGCGTGAACGACGTGGAAGAGCCGGAACAACTAACCCCGCGCCTATTGGATGAGCGATTCCCCATCTCCAAGCCCATCGTGGTGCACGAGTTGGCCGAGTCCCTGCGCTCTCGCACCCAGGCCGTGGCGGATTACCTCCGCGAGGTAGTGGAGTACGTGCTTGCACAAACCGACGCCGTGGCCCGCAACCTCGACATGGTCTCGCTGCCGCACTTGTACAAGCGCACCGGCGAGTCCGCCCTCATTGCGGTCCAAGCGTGGAAGCACACGGTGCTTGATACCCACCCGGCCTATGTCCGCACGATGCGCGGGCATAACCCACCGCAGTTCTTAGAAGAGCGCGCCCGCGTTGCCGCAGTGGTGGAAAAGGTCCGCGCTAAGCGCGAGGCGGCCCGCCGGGCTACAACTGCATAAATCACATAGCCTTCCTTGTTTCACGCAAGGGGATGTTCACGGCCGCCGAGATTCCCTCTCTCGGTGGCCGTTGAAGTTTTTCTGCGCCAGAGTGCCCCAATTCGGGGAAGCATTTAGGGAAATTTTAGGTTAACGGCTGTTCCATATAATTTTTATTATGCCTGTTCAGCGGCTTGGGTGCTGTATCCAGCAGTATTGTTGCTGGATCAACCGTAAAAATCTAAGGAGAAAATACTCTCAACGCACCGTAGGGTATTCCCCGTCCATGCGAACGCCGTGACCTAGCACCATCCACACGCGGCGCGCGCAATGTCATTTTTTAACCACATCTACAGGGAGTCAATCCATGGGCGCACGCCGAACTTCTCGCCTTATTGCCAGCGCAGTGGCCGTAGCCACCTTCTCTTCCATTACCGTCGTTTCTAGCGCCGTCGCCGCCGACGACACCACCTTCGTTGAGGAAAAGACCACCGACGATACCGTTAGCCTCAACGGCATCGAATTCGATGAGGACGGCAACCTGCTGGAGGAAAACAACGCCGGCGATAAGGCGATGGAAGAACTCGACGCGGAAGAAGACGCCGCCGAGTCCATCACCCCGTACGCCGTAGACGGTGCGGAGGGGGCCGCCGAGGCTCCGGCTTCTGAGGATGCTACCTCTGCAGAGACCACCCCATCCGAGTCCGCAGAAGAGACTTCTACTGAGGAGATCTCTGCAGAAGAAGCGGCCACCGAAGAGCCGCCCTCTGAGGAATCCACCGAGCTTTCCATTATCGAAGCTGCGGTTGTTCCAGGCCAGGACGGTAAGGACGGCCAGGACGCAGACATGTCTTCCGTCGTAGGGTTCTCTTTCCTGGCTGCACTCGTAGGTGGCGGCACGGTGCTGGGCATCCTGTCCATCATTGACTACTTCTACACCCACGGCATGCCGCCGAAGAATAGCGTCCCATGGCGCATCAACCAGTAAGACTTTCCTTATTGCAGGCGAAGTTTCGGTGGATTCGCTTGCGAGGCATTCGCCATCGCCCTCCCTTCGCGCTCACCGGCGCAGCGGATTCCGCGGTGAAAGCGCCGCTGGTGAGCGCGAAGGACGGGGTAGAGGAAGGCGGGAGGCGTGGACTTAGGCAGAACGGGCGGCTTTTTGTCTGGCGGAGATGGTGGAAATGAGGTCGGTCAGGAAGCGAGTGGGGTGGTCGATGAGCTGTCGCGGGGTATAGCAGAGGACGGTGAAACCGGCCTCGCGCAGACGTCGGTGGCGCTCACGCTGATGGGCAAGCGCCTTCGCGGGGATAATGTCGATGAGGTAGGCGCTGTTGATGCATAGGGCGGTCGTGATGCCGGGCAGCGCGGTGAAGGGCGCCTCGAAGAACATGGGCCAGGGGAAATCGGCCTCAATGAGGAGGGCGCGGGCGAAAGACTCGTAGGGAGAGCGGGAAAGGGAAGAGGCGTGGTGGATTACGGCGCGGACGATGCGGCTATTGCGCACTCGGCCCATGCGGGCAAACTCTTCCTTGAGGTCTTCTCGGCTGAGGCCGGAACGCAAAGCCGAGTCGGCGGCGATGAGGCCGTCGGTGAAGCCGTGGTAGCGGGCGACGTCGATAACCGCGCGGGCCTTGGAAACGCAGCGGGTGCCGTCCACGAGGACGGGCTCGGGAAGTAAGGCTTTGCGGTAGATGCGCTCGGGATGGCGGCGGTCCTTGTGGGGAAGCGTATTGGTGGGAAGGGCCATTTCAATCTTTTCCTCGGCCGTGGCGATGACCCACAGTCCGTGCACTCGGGCGGCAGACTTGGAGATGAGCACCGCGGTATAGGCGCTGCGGGCGGCGGCGATGGCGCGCAGGCGCAGCTGGGAGGGGAAGTCGAGGCAGTGGTAGTGATCGCGCCGGACTGCGATACGCGGTGCGAGTTTGAGGTAGGTGCCGTTTTTCAGGTCGGTCCAAAAGGTGGGGTGGTTGGTGCGGATGGAGTCGATATTGGTCAGTGGTGGTGTCATGCCTCCTAGGAAAGGGCACGCTGCCGGCCGGCGCGAGGAGGTGGCGGCCGGGCCTGTGGATAACAAGGCTGCAGGGAAAGGCGAGTGAGCGAAGTGGCGGCTGGGAAAGTTACGGCCACAGTTATCCACAGTCGGAGGCGACATCCCTTGCACGTGGGTGCAAAAACGGTAAAGCCCGCGCCGGCCACAAAGAAGCGGGCGCGGGCGAGGACGCGGCACGAACTAGACGGCCGGGGGAGGGGTGACCTTGTCTAGCTGCTCGGTAATCTGCGGCCACAGCTGGCCCATGATGTCATCCCAGGTAAGGATCCACACGGCATTGTCCTTATCGGCCTTGCCCACCATGACGAGCTGTTCATTGCGCGCACGCATATGGTCCAGTGTCTTTTGCACGGTGGTAGAAGAAGACACAGAAAGAGCGGGGCGAGAGAACTCGAGTACCGGGGCCTCCGGCTCGGCCAGCAGGGTATCGCGCACGTGGACCACGCGCGGGACGCGGGAGTCTTTGGGAAAGACCAGCACGCGCATGATGTTCTTGCGCACCACGAGGTCTTGGAGATCCTCCACGGTGGCGTCGGAAGGCAGGGGCACTACCTCAGAGCCGTGGGCGCGGGCCATGGCGCCAACGGTGGAATTCTCCAGCTCGATGACATCAGAAATCTGGTTGGCGGAGTCATCGTCCAAAGCACCGGTCTCGCGGGAATGCTCAACCAAGGTGCGCAGGGTTTCGGCATCATAGCCGGCGGCACCGGCGCGGTCGACGGGTTCCTCACCCGTCATGGCGACCAGCTTATTTGCCATGACGTTTATCCACTTCAGCAGTGGGCGGAAGAGCCACACGAAGCCCCGCGCGGGAACCGCGATGACCTGTAGGGCGGTTTCCGGGTGGGTAATCGCCCAGGACTTCGGTGCCATCTCACCTAGAACGAGGTGGAGGAAGGTAACTACGAAGAGTGCGAGGAGGAAGCTGACGACGTCGGCAATGCCCAGCGGTAGGCCTGCGGCCTCCAGCGGCGCCATGAGCAGGTGGTGCACCCAGGGCTTGGTTACAGCACCGAGGACGAAGGTGGCAGCGGTAATGCCCAGCTGCGCGCCGGCGAGCATGATGGTCAGCTCATTGAGCGAGCGCAATCCGGCGCGGGCGGTACGGGAGTTTTCCGCATCCTCTTCCAAGCGGTTGCGGCGAGCGCCCATCAAGGAGAACTCGATAATCACAAAGAAGCCGGAAGCGGCGATGATAAGGAGGGTAACGAGGAGGTTAAACCACCACGATTCGGTCATTATGCATCCTCCTTCTTATCGGCATCATCGGAGTGGTCGGAGTAATCCTCCACCAACTCGATGGCGAGCACGGACGGTACGTGGCGGTCCACCTCTTGCACGCGCAGGCGGAGGGAGCGGACGGGTGCTTCATCGTGGTCAACCCAGTCATCGGGTTCGGCCTCGAGCTGGATGGTGTGTTCCTCGCCTACCTCAGGCAGAGCACCGGAGTGGGCAATGACGAGGCCGGCGACAGTCTCAAAGTCGCCCTCAGGCAGGTCGTGGCCGATGGCGCGCTCGATCTCATCAATCGGCGTATCGCCGTCGACCAACCAGTGGGATTCGTCCTGCTCGGTGATTTCCTCGGTTTCTTCGATATCGTGCTCATCGGTGACATCGCCCAAGATTTCCTCGGCCAAGTCCTCCATGGTCACGATGCCTACGAAGCCGCCGTACTCATCGATCACGCACGCCATCTTCTGGTCGCTATCGCGCAGCTCTTCCACCACATCCGGCAGCGGCATCAACTCAGGGACCACGACGGCCTCCTGCATGATGCTGGTGGCCTTGGTGGCGGCGGGCAGGTCGCTTCCCAGGACGTCGATAAGATGCACCACGCCGATTGGATTGTGCTCATCGTCGATGACGGGGTAGCGCGTGTGGTCGGTAGACATCATCTCGCGGACCTCACCGAGGGTGGTGTCCGGGTCAATGACGTCCACGCGGGAGCGCGGAATCATGGCGTGCTCCACGTCGTGCTCGGGGAAGTCCAGCAGGCGGTCGAGCACCATGTAGGTATTTTCATCCAGATCGCCGGCCTCATGGGAGGAATCCACGATGGATTCCAGGTCATCGGCGGTGGCGGAGGAGTCCACGTCTTCTACCGGTTCGATGCCAAAGACCTTAAGGATGGCATTGGAAGAGTACTCGAAGAAGTGGATGAGCCAGCCAAATAGTCGCAGGTAGAGCTGCGTGGAGGCGGCCAGCCAGCGCGCCGTCTTCATCGGTGCGGCGATGGTGTAGTTCTTGGGGAAGAGCTCCGCAAACAGCATCGTCGCAATCGTGGAGATGAAAAGTGCCGCGATGGTACCAACGGTGACTGACACTGCGGACGGAACGCCGACGCCGCCAAGCAACGTACCCAGTCCCTGGCCCACGAGCGGCTCGGCCACATAGCCGATGAGCAGGCCGGTAATCGTAATACCGAGCTGCGCGCCCGAGAGCATGAAGGAGGTCTGCTGAGTAATAGCCAGCGCGCGTTGGGCTGTCTTATCCCCCTCAGCAGCCTGGGTCCGCAGCTGCGTGCGATCCACGGACATAAAGGAAAATTCTTGGGCCACGAAGTATGCGTTCGCGACGATGATGAGGCCAATGACTACGAAGCCGGCCAGGATCATCAAAATAGCCGATAACATGATTTACTCCCCACCGCCTAGAAGGAGGTAGGGACATCGACTCGGAGGTTCCACTGAGGGTGCCTTTCTACTTGGGAAGATGGAAACATACTACATGCTCAACCCCGCTTTCGGCCATTTTGTTCCCGGCCTATTAGGGTTTTATCCATGACTGAACCCTTCGGGCTGTATATCCACGTTCCTTTCTGTGCCACTCGTTGCGGGTATTGCGATTTCAATACCTATACCCCGGGCGAGCTTGGCAGCTCGCGCGATCTCACTGGGCCCTACCTGGATGCCTTGGACCGCGAGCTGGAATTGGCGGCCGCGCGCGTGGGCCGCCCGGCCGAGACCGTATTCATTGGCGGCGGCACGCCTTCGCTGCTGGGCGGGCAGGGCCTGAGCCGCATCCTGAACACCGTCCGTTCCACCTTCGGCCTGAAGCCTGGGGCGGAGGTCACCACTGAATCCAACCCGGAGTCCACCTCACCGGAGTATTTTGCCCAGCTTGCCGACGCCGGCTATACCCGCATCAGCCTCGGCATGCAGTCCGCATCCCCGGGCGTTCTCCAGGTCCTCGAGCGTGCCCATACCCCCGGCCGCGCCTTTGCCGCCGCCCGCGAGGCCCGCGCCGCCGGCTTCGAGCACGTCAACCTGGACATGATCTACGGCACTCCCACCGAAACCGATGACAACGTGCGCGAGACCCTCGATCGCGTGCTAGAAACCGGCGCGGACCACGTCAGTGCTTATTCGCTCATCGTAGAAGACGGCACCCGCATGGCGCGCAAGGTCAACAAGGGTATCCTGCCCGCCCCCGATGAGGACGTGCTGGCTCGGCGCTATGAGATGATTTCCTCCACCCTCGAGGCAGAAGGCTTTGAGTGGTACGAGGTCTCCAACTGGTCCAAGCCCGGCGGCGAGTGCGAGCACAACCGCATCTACTGGGTAGACGGCAATTGGTGGGGCGCCGGCCCAGGCGCCCACTCGCATTTGGGCAACGAGCGCTTTTTTAACGTCAAGCACCCCTCGCGCTATATCGATGCCCTCGGCCGCGACGAGCTGCCCATCAAAGAAACCGAGACGCTTACCGACGCCGACCGCCACATGGAGAAAATCATGCTCGGCCTGCGTCTGCGCGAGGGAATCCCGGAGGCCTGGCTCGATGCCCACGCCGCGCCCGCCCTCGAACGCTTTATCGGCCGCGGCCTGCTCGAGCGCGCTGGCGATCGCGTACGCATCACGAAGCCCGGCCGCCTGCTGGCCGATGGCATCATCACCGATCTCCTCGTCGCCGAAGAAACCTAATCCTCCTCCCGTCTAAACTTGAAAGCACGTGAAATAGCCAAGCGAATAGGAGCGCCATAGTGTCTACCTCAACCGATGCCCGCCGCAAGGAAGTCCTGCGCGCCATCGTGGCGGACTATATTGCCTCCCAGGAGCCGGTTGGTTCTAAGTCGCTGCTAGAGCGCTACCAGCTGGGAGTTTCCTCGGCCACCATCCGCAATGACATGGCCGTGCTCGAATCCCAGGGCCTTATCTCCCAGCAGCACGCCAGCTCCGGCCGCGTGCCCACCCAGCAGGGCTACCGCCACTTTGTGGACTCTCTCCACGAGGTTAAGCCGCTGTCGGCCCCGGAGCGCCGCGCCATGCTCAACTTCTTGGAAGGCGGCGTCGACTTGGAGGATGTGCTGCGCCGCTCGGTGCAGCTATTGGCGCAGGTGACGAAGCAGGCGGCCGTCGTCCAGCTGCCCAACCTCAAGGTCTCGCGCGTCAAGCACTGCGAGGTCGTGGCGCTGTCCCCAGTGCGCCTGCTGCTGGTGCTTATCACCGATAACGGCCGCGTGGACCAGCGCAATGTGGAGCTCGATGAAATCATCGACCAGGACCAGACCATCCGCCTGCGCGACATCGTCAATAGCGCACTAGTGGGCAAGACGCTTAGCGACGCCTCCGTGGAGCTCGCCCACCTCGTCGACGACGCCCCCTTGGATATCCGCCACCACGTGCTCAAGGTGGCCACCACGCTCATCGAGACCCTAGTGGAACAGCCCTCCGACCGGCTCATTATGGCCGGCGCCTCCAACCTCACGCGCGTGGCGCGCGAGTTTCCGGAAGGTTTGCCCAAGATTATTGAGGCACTAGAGGAGCAGGTCGTCGTCCTCAAGCTGCTTGCCCGCGTGCCCGATTTGGGCAACGTCTCCGTGGTTATCGGTGAGGAAAACGAGGAAGACCAGCTGCGCCAAGCCTCCGTGGTGGCTACAGGCTACGGCCTGGGCACCGGCGATGAGGTGGCTACACTCGGCGGCCTCGGCGTGGTGGGGCCTACCTTTATGGATTACTCGGGAACAATTTCTAAGGTCTCTGCCGTTGCACGGTATGTGAGCGAAATTTTGGCCGGCGAGCAGTGCGAGTAAACTGGCTGGCCGCGCATTATTTTTTCAAGTTAACCCCAACAAGACGAATTAGAAGGAATATCTCTTACAGTGGCTCGTGACTATTACGGCATCCTCGGTGTTGATAAAAACGCAACTGACCAGGAGATTAAAAAGGCCTACCGCAAAATGGCCCGCAAGTATCACCCGGATCTGAACCCGGATGATGACGCTGCCGCGGAAAAGTTCCGCGATGCCGCGCTGGCCCAGGAGGTCCTGCTGGATCCGCAAAAGCGCCAGATCGTAGACATGGGCGGCGACCCCATGGAGCAGGGTGGCGGCGGTGCCGGCGCCGGGGGCTTTGGCGGCTTCGGTGGCGGCGGCCTCGGCGATATCTTCGCCGAATTCTTTGGCGGCGGTACCGGCGGTTCCCGTGGGCCGAAGTCCCGCGTCCAGCCGGGCAACGATGCCCTGCTGCGCACCCGCATCACCCTGGAAGAGGCCTATACCGGCCTGAAGAAGAAGGTCACCGTGGATACCGCGGTGCTGTGCGATAGCTGCGGTGGCACCGGCTCCGAGTCCAAGGCCAAGCCGGTTACCTGCGATAACTGCAATGGCATGGGTGAAATCCAGGAGATGCAGCGCAGCTTCTTGGGCAACGTCATGACCACCCGCCCGTGCCCGAAGTGCCAGGGCTTTGGCGAGGTCATCACCGATCCGTGCAACCACTGCGCCGGTGATGGCCGCGTGAAGAAGCGCCGCGATCTCACCGTGAATATCCCGGCCGGCATCAATGATGGCATGCGCATCCGCATGGCCTCCCAGGGAGAGGTCGGCCACGGCGGTGGCCCGGCCGGCGATCTCTACGTTGAGGTCCACACGGAGGATCACCCCGTCTTCCAGCGCAATGCCGATGACCTGAACCTCACCGTGCGCGTGCCGATGATTGACGCCGCCTTGGGCACCAACTTCACCATCGACCAGCTCAATGGCGAAGAGCTCACCATCGATATCGAGCCGGGCACCCAGCCGGGCGAGTCCATCAAGGTCGATGGCGCCGGCATGCCGCGCCTGCGCACCGATGGCTACGGCAACCTCTTTGCCCACGTGGACGTCGTTGTGCCGAAGGACCTGGACCGCAAGACCCGCGAATCCCTGGAGAAGATCCGCAACTCCCGCGACGAGGGCGCGCGCGTGCGCACCACCGGCGATGGCCAAGAGGAATCCTTCTTCAGCCGCATCCGCGATAAGTTCCGCCGCTAATGTCGCTGCCCGTCTTCATCCACCCGGATCTTTCCGCCGCGCGCACCGGCGAGGCCTTCAGTTTTTCTGGCCCGGAGGCCCGCCATGCCGTAACGGTCAAGCGCATGGGGGAGGGCGAGCGCCTTGAGCTTATCGACGGCACCGGTACCCGCCTTACCCTCACCATCACCGCTACCTCGGGCAAGGACTCCCTGGAGGGCACGGTCGACTCCATCGACACCGCGCCCGATCCCACCCCGCGGGTGAGCGTGGTGCAGGCCATCCCGAAATCCGAGCGTGCCGAGCTCGCAGTGGATCTTGGTACCCAGGCCGGCGCGGATGAGATTATCGCCTGGCAGGCGGATCGCTGCGTGGCTAAATGGGATGGTAAGAAGGCGCCGAAGGCGGTGGCCAAATGGCAGGCGGCCGCCGATTCCGCGGCCAAGCAATCCCGTCGCGCCCGCATCCCACAGGTGCGCGGCCCGCTGACCACCCCGCAGCTCGCTCAAGAGCTCACCAGTGGCCGCGACGGCGCTTCCTCCACCGCACCCACCGTGCTCGTGTTGCACGAAGAGGCTACCGCCTCCATCAAGGACGTGCCGCTCACAGAGGATGTCGTCCTGCTCGTCGGTCCCGAGGGCGGCATTGGCGACGCCGAGCTCGATCGCCTCAAAGAAGCCGGCGCCATGCCCATCAAGCTTGGCCCGGAAGTGCTGCGTACAGCGAGTGCGGCAATGGTGGCGCTGGCGGCAATCGGCATGCGCACCGAGCGTTGGTAGGCGGCGCTGGTAGCCTAAAGCACGTGCCTATCATCACGAAGAAATGTGAGCTAGATTCCGCCTACGTCAGCAGCGTGCTAGGTAGCGCGGACGATAACTTGCGCGTGCTCAATAACCGCCTAGATGCGGACCTTTTTGCTCGCGGCAATGTCGTCACCGTCACGGGCCCCGATTATGAGGTGGCCCGTGCCGCCAAGATCCTCGACGAGCTCGAGGCCATCGCCCGCCGCGGTCACGCCGTATCCACCGATACGGTCAAGCACACCATGGACATGGTGGCCGTGGAGGCACCGCAGTCGGTCTCGGCGGCGCTGGCGGCGGACATCGTTAAGCGCCGCGGCAAAGCCATTCGCCCGAAGACGGTGGGGCAGTCCGAATACGTGCAGGCCATCGACGATAATACCGTGGTCTTCGGCATCGGCCCGGCCGGTTCCGGCAAGACCTACCTCGCGGTAGCCAAGGCCGTGCAGGCGCTACAGACCAAGCAGGTCTCGCGCATCATTCTCACTCGCCCTGCCGTGGAGGCAGGGGAGAAGCTCGGCTTTTTGCCAGGCACGCTCAATGACAAGATTGACCCTTACCTGCGCCCGCTCTATGACGCCCTGCGGGACATGCTCGACCCAGAAATGATTCCTAAGCTCATGGAGGCCGGCATCATCGAGGTCGCCCCGCTGGCCTATATGCGCGGCCGCACGTTGAACGATGCCTTCGTCATCCTTGATGAGGCCCAAAACACCACGCCCGCGCAGATGAAGATGTTCCTGACTCGCCTGGGCTTTGGCTCCAAGATTGTGGTCACCGGCGATGTCTCCCAGGTAGACCTTCCACACGGCCAGGTCTCCGGCCTGCGCATCGTGCGCCGCATCCTGCGCAACGTGGAAGATATTCACTTCGCGGACCTGGGTTCCAAAGACGTGGTGCGCCACCAACTGGTCGGGCGCATCGTCAATGCCTATGAGACCTTTGATAATAAGAAAGCCGCAGAATACGAGGGAATGGAATGAGTATCGAGTTTCTCAATGAATCCGGCTTCGAAGGCGTTAACGAGGAGATGCTGATTGACGTCGCCTCTTATGCCTTCGGCGCCATGGACATCAACCCTGATGCTGAGTGCACCATCACCTGTGTGGATCTGAAGACCATTGAGGATCTGCACGTGCGCTGGATGGATCTGGAAGGCCCCACCGATGTCATGAGCTTCCCCATGGATGAGCTCACCCCTGGCGCCATCGCCGGTGGCGGCCGCCCCGATGCCGCCGACCCAGGCCCGGCCATGCTGGGCGATATCGTCCTGTGCCCCGAGTTTGCCCTGCGCCAGGCGGAGGCCGCCGGCCACTCCCTCGGCCACGAGCTGGCCTTGCTTACCGTCCATGGTTGCCTGCACCTGCTGGGCTATGACCACTCCACTCCGGCCGAGGAGAAGGAAATGTTCGGCCGCCAAAACGAGCTGCTCGCGGATTGGTACGACGATGCAGCCGAGCGTGGTGTTTCCTATCAGCCCAAGCCTTCTGGCCCGAAGGCTTTTCCTGACGCCGCCGAGCGCGCCAATCTAGACAAGCAGGTTCCCGGCGGCGGAATCCCTGCGGTGGGCGAGCCACAAGATCGCCCGGAAGAATAATTTTTGTCTTTTCCTTGGTGAGCGCGCGGGCAGCGTAGCACAATGGATAGCTATGACTATCCTTTCCATCCAGTCCCACGTCACCTACGGCCACGTTGGCAACTCCGCGGCCGTCTTTCCCTTGCAGCGCGCTGGCCATGAGATATGGCCGGTTCACACGGTGAATTTCTCCAACCACACCGGCTACGGCGACTGGGGCGGACCGATGATTCCCGCCAGCGACGTCACTTCCATCATCGACGGCATTGAGAAGCGCGGCGCCTTCCCGCAGATCGACGCCATCCTTTCTGGCTACCAGGGAGGCGCCGACATTGCCGACGCCATCGTGGAAACCGTCCGCCGCATCAAGGCCGCCAACCCCAAGGCCCTCTACGCCTGTGATCCGGTGATGGGCAATGCTAAGTCCGGCTGCTTCGTCTCCGATGAGATTCCGCCGCTTTTGCGCGACCGCGTCGTGCCCGTCGCTGATATCATCACCCCGAACCTGTTTGAGTTGGGCTACCTTACCGATTCTGAGGTGGGCACCCTTGAGCAAACCCTCGACGCAGTGAAGAAGGCGCAGGAAATCGGTCCGAAGACCGTTTTGGTTACCTCCGTTAGGCGCCCCGAGACTGCCGACGACCAGATTGAGATGCTCGCCGTCGACGGCGACCGCGCCTTCCTCGTGTCCACGCCGCTACTGCCGTTCAAGCGCAACGGCTCCGGCGACGTCACCGCCGCCCTGTTTACCGGCCACTACACCGAGACCAGCGACGTCAAGGAGTCCCTGCGCCGCACCGCCTCCTCCGTGTATGACCTGCTGGAAAACACCTACGAAGCAGAGACGGCCGAGCTCCAGCTCATCCAGTCCCAGGACGTCTTTGCGCACCCGCGCATGCAATTCAGCGCCGAGGAGCTTTAGATTTTCTTCCCTCAGTGGGCTTGTTTCAGAATGAGCCCACTGACATTGAATCGCTAAATTCAAAACGCATGCAGTGGGAGAAGGAAGCCCCAGAAACAGTGTCCTTCTGGCCACGACTTCCCATAGATCCTGAAGCATATGGATGCTGCCATCCGAATGCGCTCTCTTGAACGGGACTTTCCTGCAAAGGGATTCGATGGGAAAGCCCAAAGGCTGTTGTTTCTCACTCTACGAACGAAACATACGCATCCAGCAAGGCGGTGTAGCTCCTTCAACGATCTTTATGAGTTCGCTCTTTACTTCCTCTTGGCGATTCCTCCAGTCATCTTCCCAAACCACTGCCAGGCGGACGCCGGCTTGCTCGCATAGCCGCTGTTTGCGTAGGTGGCGTTCTCGGATGGAAGGATCGCGCGATTCGTCGTGCCAGTAATTCCCGTTGAATTCAATTCCCAGATGAAATTCTTCTAAAAAGATATCGAGTTCAAGTAATCCCAAAAAGTCACCGCGAAAGTTTTCTCTTAGCTGAAGAGTTGGAAATTCGCTTTCAATAAATTTCACAATCTGCTTTTCAGCTAAAGACCAAGGTTTCCAACACACCACACAGCCGTGACCGCGCGAGCGCTGGTTTACTCGTTGCTGCCAAACATGCCCGCAATCTTGCCCTTTCCACCAAACAGAAAGCTTTGAACCTGGGCTAACGAATTGGGGTTTCAGGCTACCGTTTAATGTTGGGTGCCATTCCGCGGCTAATTCGGGTCTGCGAGTGCCGAGATCATTAAATCCAGGCAATACTTTGGCGCCTGAGCAGTAGGGGCAGCCTGCGTGAAGGCGAGTTCTATTGGCTAAAATTGCACTCCATTCATGCCCGCACAGACCCTTCCACCAAAACTTCTTGTTGTTGCCAGCTGAAACTGCTTTCGGGGTTAAATTGCCGTTCTTTGAGGGGTGCCATTCGTTGGCAATCTCAGGGTGAGTGGTGGAGAGGTCGTTAATTCCTGGAACTACGATGTCGTTCCCGCAAATTGGGCAGCCTCTTCCTCGGGCTCTCTGCCCAATAGAAGCCTGCCACTCGTGGCCGCATGGACCAAGCCACCATACCTTTCTATCGCTTCCAGCGGTCACCTTTTGAGGCGTTAAATTGCCATTTTTTGCTTTATGCCACTCGTGCGATAATTGCTCGTTTGTCGTCTCGAGATCGTTTTGGCCTATAGCTATTGCCTGGCCTTCGCAAACTGGACATCCGTGTCCACTCGATCTGGACCCACAACTTGCGCTCCATTCATGGCCTAACCTGCATATCCACCAAATTTTCTTACCACTTCCATGAGAAACTGAATTTGGTGTCAGGTCTAGGTTTTTCGTGGGATGCCATTCATTGGCAAGACTGCTATGAGTCGTAGCAAGGTCGTTGAAGCCTGGGAGAACTTTCTTGCCGGAACAATAGGGGCACCCTTGCTTGATTCTATTATTAGGAGAAGATTTCCAGGCATGGCCTAAATCGCACTGCCACCAGACGAGATTGATAGATCCTTTGCCAACGTCTGATGGCGTTAGTTCCCCATTCAGAGTCGGATGCCATGTTGATGCGATTTCTGGATGGGTATGGAAGAGGTCGTTGAAGCCTTTTAGCCTTTTCTGGCCGACGCACACTGGGCATCCTCTACCAAGATTTGTGCGGTTGTTGACGGTGGATTGCCACTCGTGTTCAGGATCAACGGAGCATTGCCACCAGACTTTTTTGGTAGAGCCTTTGCTAACTTGAGAAGGCTCAAGTGAACCATTTTTCGAAGCGTGCCATTCTTCAGCTAACTCAGGGTGAGTGGTTCTGAGATCGTTGAATCCGGCCATCACTTTCCTGCCAATGCAAACCGGGCATTTTCCGCTTCGAACTTGCCTGCATACTGGCCGATCCCAAACATGTCCTTTAGGGCATTTCCACCGTACGATTTTGTGTGAGCCGGGCGTGATTTCTTCTGCAGTTAGACCTTCATTTAGATCAGGATGAAGACTTGCGGCTAGCTCTGGGTATTTCTCTTTAAGGCTAAACATTTATTTTTGGCTGTACGAGTGTCCGGGGATTGTAATCTTAGACTAGCTCTAAACGAGTGCATGTAGCGGAGAGCTGAAAACAAATGAATTCTCGCTCAGACGCTTCGAGGGCATAATGACCGCGAGACTATATTCCCCAGCACACTGCATAGTAGAAATGCTGCTGTTCTGAACTCTCTTGCCTCTGAATTGGTTAGCGTAACCCACCTTCAGCTGAGAAGCTGGAATCGTAGCCGGTCTTTAGGTTCCTTCGAAATGAGGAATAGTCTCGAGAAATTGGCGATCCGGTGACAAATGCGGTCGTACTCGCAGGTTAGAAAGTGTCGGCTACGCTAGCTTGCGATTATTCGTCCGTATCATTGGCTTGTCGACATTTGCACCAATTCGCTCGGTGCATCGATGGAATCATTTGAACGGGGTATACACCGTGCTACCGGTACTAATATTTGCGGATAAGTCGTCTGCTATTTATCGGAGATCTTGACTCCGTGGGCTATTATTGCGGGTAATGAGTTCTGATTTTGATGCACAGTTTGATGCGGCATTCGAGGGCCTGCCAGCAGACCCCGATGATGCCGTGTCGGAAGGCGCCGAGAATACGGCAGCCCCGCTTGATTATTCGCAATACACCGATACCCTGGAGGGTTTCCGCTCGGGCTTCGTATCCTTTGTCGGGCGCCCGAATACCGGCAAGTCCACGCTGACCAATGCCCTGGTGGGCCAGAAGATTGCGATTACGGCCGACCAGCCGGAGACTACCCGCCACACCATCCGTGGCTTGGTACACCGCGATGATGCCCAGGTTATCGTCGTGGATACGCCGGGTCTGCACCGCCCGCGCACCCTGTTGGGTGAGCGCCTCAACGAGGTAGTCAAGGATACATACGCTGATGTGGACGTTATTGGTCTGACCATCCCGGCCGATGAAAAAATCGGCCCTGGTGACCGCTGGATTTTGGATAACGTGCGCTCCATTGCGCCGAAAACGCCGATCATCGGCATCGTCACCAAGCTGGATAAGGCCAGCAAGGATCAGGTAGGCGCCCAGCTTCTAGCCCTGCACGAACTGCTCTCTCAGGATGACCCGAATGCGGTAGTCATACCGGTGTCCTCCAAGGAGGGCGTGCAGCTTGATGAGCTGGTGCAGGTCATCGTGGATCACCTGCCAGAAGGCCCGAAGTTCTACCCGGATGACCACATCACCGATGAAGGCCAAGAAAAGCGCATCGAGGAACTCATTCGTGAGGCCGCCCTATCTGGCTTGAAAGCGGAACTGCCGCACTCGGTGGCGGTGCAGGTCGATGAGATGCTGCCGTCGCGCACCCGCGAGGGCGTGCTGGATATCCACGCCATTTTGTACCTGGAGCGCCCCGGCCAAAAGCGCATTATCGAGGGTAAGGATGGCCTGCGCTTCCGTCGCATCGTGGGCAATGCCCGCAAGGAGATTATTAAGCTGCTGGGCCAAAACGTGTACTTGGACCTGCGCATCAAGGTGTTGAAAAATTGGCAGTCTGACCCGAAGTCGCTGGGCAGGCTCGGGTTTTAAACCACTATGCGCGAGAACTATCGTGACCGCGCAGTGGTCATCCGCACCTATGATTTTGGCGAGGCCGATCGCGTCATCGTCCTGCTCACCCGCGATCACGGTCTTGTACGCGCGGTGGCCAAGGGCGTGCGCCGTGCCAAGTCGCGCTTTGGTTCGCGGCTGCAGCTCTTCGTCAACCTTGATGTTCAGCTGTATGTGGGCAAAAATCTAGCCACCATTTCCCAGGCGGATACGGTGGATTACTTTGGCGCGCGCCTCATTGAGGACTATGAGCGCTACACGGCAGCCTGCGCGGTATTGGAATCGGCAGAGCGTCTTGCTTTTGCCGACGCCGACCATGACCCCTACCTCTACGAATCCGTCACCGCGACCTTGGGGCAGCTCCAGACCGCGGACCCAACCATGACGCTGGATGCCTTCTTATTGCAGGCGATGGCGCATGCCGGTTGGGCGCCGAGCCTTTTTAACTGTGCACAGTGCAACCGGCCCGGCCCGCACCACGCCTTTCACCCGGCGGTCGGCGGAGCGGCGTGCCACGAATGCCGGCCGCCGGGTGCCGCGGAGGTGGATCCCGAAACCCTGCATCACCTGTGGCTTTTATCGCATAACTATCCAACGAATTCAACGAATGCGCAAAAGCAGGAGGGGCATCGCCTAGCGCGGGCGCACCTGCAGTGGCACATGGAGCGCAATGTTTCCGCATTGCAGGTAATGGAGCAGTAGAATATAGCCCGTGATTACGCCAGACCCGAACCGCACTTTGACCCCACCGAATATCCCGGATGAGTTCATGCCCCGCCATATTGCGCTGGTCATGGACGGTAATGGCCGCTGGGCCCAGGAAAAAGGCATGAAGCGCACCGAGGGACATAGGCGCGGCGAAGCCGTGCTTCTCGACGTCGTCGATGCCTGCCTTGCCGCCGGCGTTCCCTACCTTTCCGCGTATGCGTTCTCCACGGAAAATTGGCGCCGCAGCCCAGAGGAGGTCCGCTTCCTTATGGGCTTTAACCGTGACGTGTTGCGCCGCCAGCGCCAGTGGCTCAATGAGCGCGGTGTGCGCGTAGTGTGGGCCGGCCGCCGCCCGCGCCTGTGGCGCTCAGTGATTAAAGAGCTCGAGGCTGCCCAGGAGCTGACCAAGGACAATACCAAGATGACCTTGGCCATGTGCGTCAACTACGGCGGTAGGGCAGAACTGGTGGATGGCTTTAGGGACATCGCCAAGCAGGTTGCCGCCGGCGAGCTCAACCCGCGCGATATTAAGGAAGAGACCATCGCGCAGCACCTCTATGACCCAGGCATGCCGGATGTAGATCTCTTCCTGCGCCCGTCCGGTGAGAAGCGCACCTCCAATTTCCTGCTGTGGCAGTCCGCGTATGCGGAGATGATTTACCAGGATAAGCTCTTCCCAGATTTCACCCCGGAGGACCTTTTTGCCGCTATCGAGGAATACGCGCGGCGCGACCGCCGCTTCGGAGGCGTTAAGAAGTAACGCGCAGCACCGAAGCGGTGTGCGTTTATACCTAGGGGATAAAGATATCCTCGATTGAGCAGGAAAAGTGGCGCGCGATCTGAAAAGCGAGGGGGAGCGAAGGATCGTAGCGTGCCTTTTCAATACTGATGACCGTTTGGCGCGAAACGCCTAGCTCGGTGGCCAAGCCCTGCTGCGAGAGTCCTTGGCTCTCGCGAATCTCTTTTAGCCGATTGTCCATGGCTTAGCTCGCTGCCCGTTTGTGGGCAAAGTAGCTAATACCAAAGGTCCCGGTGACAAAGACTCCCAAGATGATAGTGAGCAGGGAGCCCGAAACGCGGAAGTCCCAAAAAGAAGAGACCACGCCGAGGCCGCCAATGCCAAAAAGCATGGCGTGCAGGGTGTTTTCCGAGGCTTGCGAATACCAATGGGATTCGATGGAATTTTCCGGATCGGGTGTTGCCCCACGGATGGTGTCCCGATCCACCATGAATAGCCAGCTAGCCGTCGTAGTAACAGGCAGTAGGCACAGTGCGTACACGGCAAACGCTAGTAGGGGCGAATCATCGTGTACGAAAGCGGCCACGATGGCACCGGCTGCCGCCGCAAGGGCCGCGCCTGCAGCAACGGATAAAGTTATGAGCTTGGCTTGTGAGCCGCCAAACTTGGGGCGGCCAAAGCGAGTGGTCTGCATGGAAACCTCCTGTAGCAACGGTTTGTAAAGTGTGCTTGACACACACTATATGTCAAGGGTCCTTTACTGTAAAGGAGGCTTTACTATCGCGGCAGTTGCTAAAGAAAAACCTCAGGCTCCGGAAGTTGGAGTCTGAGGTTAGGGGAGAGGCGGCTTCGCAAGGAAGCGCGAGCGTGATTAGGCAGAGGCGGCGCAGTCGCTGCAGATGCCAAAGACTTCGGCATCGTGGCCGGTGAGCTCGAAGCCGTACTCCTTGGCCACGGAGGTGGCCCACTTTTCAATGGGACCGCCATCGATTTCCTCGGTGCGGCCGCACTTGGTGCATACCAAGTGGTGGTGATGGGCGTCGGTATCGCAATGGCGGTACAGGGTTTCGCCATTGGGCATGTGGAGGGCGTCCACTGCATCGATATCGGTCAGGGACTGCAGGGTGCGGTACACGGTGGTCAGGCCCACCTTCTCCTCACGCTCCTGGAGCTCGTGGTAGATCTCCTTGGCAGAGGCGAATTTCTCCATTTCCCGCAGTACCTCAACCACTGCGGTGCGCTGCTTGGTATTGCGCGCGCCTAGTTTGGGAATACTGTCATGTAAAGCCATGCCCTTAACATTATCAATAGTTTTTCAATAACTGCACAGTCAGGCGGCTTTTTATGCAGGAGGGGAGGGGCTAGGAGGCGATCTTGGCGGCGTCGGCAAGCAGGTCCAAAACCTGCGGCGCAATGAGCGAGTAGGTTACCTCGCGGCCGCTGCGCTCGGAATCAACGATGCCCGCCTGCTTGAGTACGCGCAGGTGCTGGCTGATAAGCGGCTGGGACTTGCCGGTGGCCTTGACCAGCTCGTGGACAAAGTGATCGCGCTCGGCCAAGCGAGAAATGATTGCGATGCGTAGGGGCGAATCGAGGGCAGCGATCACGCCGGCAGCCGCGGAAGCATTAAGGGCCGTGTCAGTGGTCGTCATAGGGAAAGTCACCTTCAATTAAATACCTATTACCTGTCGGTTACTCTTATATTACCCGATGCGTTCAATAACTCGTATATATTTCAAATTAAATTCATGCCCCAATCCCACCGCCGGCAAGCGCTACGGGTTAGACTGAACGAGATTGTCAAGACTGTCCCCTACCAGAGGAGTCCGAAAACTCATGGCATCCGTCATCGATACCGTTGTAAACCTGTGTAAGCGCCGCGGCTTGGTCTACCAGGCAGGTGAAATTTACGGCGGTTCCCGCTCCGCGTGGGATTACGGACCTCTTGGTGTAGAGCTCAAGGAAAACATTAAGCGCCAGTGGTGGCGCCACATGGTTCAGTCCCGCGCAGACGTCGTGGGCGTAGATACCTCCGTCATCCAGCCGCGTCAGGTCTGGGTATCCTCCGGTCACGTCGAGGTCTTTTCTGACCCGCTGGTGGAATCCCGCCACACCGGCAAGCGCTACCGTGCCGACCACCTCATTGAGGCCTATGAGGAGAAGCATGGCCACGAGCCAGAAAACGGCTTGGCAGATATCAATGATCCAGAAACTGGTCAGCCGGGTGACTGGACCGAGCCAAAGGCCTTCTCCGGTCTGCTCAAGACCTTCCTCGGCCCGGTGGACGATGAGCAAGGCCTGCACTACCTGCGCCCAGAGACTGCACAGGGCATCTTCGTCAACTTCAAGAACGTGATGACCTCCTCGCGCATGAAGCCGCCGTTTGGCATCGCGAACATCGGCAAGTCCTTCCGTAACGAGATCACCCCGGGCAACTTCATCTTCCGTACCCGCGAGTTCGAGCAGATGGAGATGGAGTTCTTCGTCAAGCCGGGCGAGGACGAAGAGTGGCACCAGTACTGGATTGATGACCGCTACAACTGGTACGTGGACCTGGGCATCAAGGAAGAAAACCTGCGCCTGTACGAGCACCCGAAGGAAAAGCTCTCCCACTACTCCAAGCGCACCGTGGACGTGGAGTACGCCTTTGGCTTCAAGGGCTCCAAGTGGGGTGAGCTGGAAGGCGTGGCCAACCGCACGGACTATGACCTGTCCGTTCACGCCAAGGGCTCGGGCGAGGACCTGTCCTACTACGACCAGGCCAACGAGGAGCGCTGGATCCCGTACGTTATCGAGCCGGCCGCCGGCCTGGGCCGTTCCATGATGGCCTTCCTGGTGGATGCCTACGACGAGGAAGAGGCTCCGAACGCCAAGGGCGGCACGGATAAGCGCGTCGTCCTGCGCCTGGACCGCCGCCTGGCACCGGTCAAGGTAGCCGTCCTGCCGCTGTCGAAGAAGGAAGAGCTCTCCGAGCCGGCCCGTAAGCTGGCCGATAAGCTGCGCGCCCACTGGAACGTGGACTTTGACGTCTCCGGCGCCATCGGCCGCCGCTACCGCCGCCAGGATGAGATCGGCACCCCGTTCTGTGTCACCTTCGACTTCGACACCCTCGAGGACGATGCCGTAACCGTGCGTGAGCGCGACACCATGGAGCAGGAGCGTGTGAAGCTCGATGACCTCGAGGCTTACCTCGCTGCCCGCCTGATTGGGTGCTAGTAATGCATTACACCAGCTGGGATCGCTCCGACCGCGCAAAGCCCGTGCTCTTGGCCGAGGAAGGCCCGGAGCAGCTGGGCGTATTCTCGGAGCATTCCGCGGAGGTGGACGGCCACTTCTGGCGCACCGAGGTCAGTGACCTTGGCGCTTCTGCCACGCTTGCCGACGGCTCCATTTACCGCCTCGCCGGCCGCCCCGGCCGCGACAAGCGCCTGGAGGCATCGCTCAACGGCCGTACCTTCACCTTCATCAACGAAAACAGCGGCGACTGGATCATCGATGATGTCGATGATGAAAAGGTAGGCCAGTTCACCGCCCGCAATTCCGGCGTGCGCAAGTCCATCCTCGAATTCGAGCACGATGCCGAGGGCTTGACCACCGCCGAAATCGCCGGTCTGAGCTGGTTTACCCGCGTCATCTTGGATGCCACCACCCAAGGCAAGGCCTGGGTTTGGATCATCACCTTGGTCCTAGCGTCCATCGTCGCCCTCATCGCGCTGTTCATCCTCTAATGACTGCGCAGTGGACCTGGCGCGCGGGCGCGCTCACCAACGCCGAGGGGCACGAGCTTGCCTCCGTGCGCGACGGCGTGCTTGCCACCGCCGCCGGCGAGCGCCTAGCTTTGGAGTCCTCGCTGGATTCTTCCTCCCCGCGGTTCTTCCTGCGCGCGCAGACCCCGGCGGGCGAGGATTTCTCGGTCACCCAGGCCGGGATTACCGTCACCCGGCTGCGCGCGACCTGCGCTGACCGCGAGTACCTTCTCGATCGCCGCAACCCCTTCCGCCGCGAGCGCCGCATTGTGGCCCGCGTCACCGGCGCCGAGGTTGCCAGCACCGCGCCGGCCGGAAACGGGCTGCAGGTGAGCGTGGGCGAGCTGCCCGAGCTCGACGCCATCTTCTTGAGCTACGCCTGCGCGCTTCTCGACGCCACCCCGCGCACCCTGCGCACCTAGCCCTGCGCCGGGGAGAGCCGGGAGCCGGGCCACCCGCGCGCGAGCCTAGGGCAGGGCTGCCAGGCCGTGGGTCGGACTGGGCAGGCTAGGCGGAATGGGCGGGCTAGAAGGAGCCGCCGCGGAAGCCGCCTCCGCCGCCTCCGCCGCCAAAGCTTCCTCCACCGAAGCCGCCGCCTCCGAAACCTCCGCCGAAGCCGCGGCCGCCACCGAGCATCTGGCCGATGACCACGCCGGTGACGATGTTATTGGCAGCATTGCCCATCTGCTGGCGCTGCTGGCGGCGGCGGTGCTCGTCGATGTCATTCTTGGCGCGCTGCAGCGCCGCCTGGGCTGCGGCCACCGCTTCGCGGGAGGACTGCAGCGCGGCGCGGATATCGCTGCGCTCGGTGTGGAGGGCTTGGGCGTGGAGACGTTTGGCGTCGGCAAGCGCGGTGCGCGCACCCGAGCCGATGATGCGACCGCGGGAGGAAATGAGGTCTTCTGCGGCCTGGATATTGGATTCCGCCACGGAAATCTGCTGGCGGAAGAGGTCTAGCTGGCGCGCGTGCGTGGAGGTCTTTTCGCGCACGCGGTCGAGTGCTTCGTCCAGCTCGGTATCGATGGAGGTCAGCGCGGTGTGCTGGCCCAGCGGATCCTGCTGGCCTTGGGCCTTGGCCTCGTTGACGGCGGTACCAGCGCGGCCGAGCAGATCCTCGAGCTTGTCCCAATCCGCGGTGGTTCCCTGGGCCTTGCCTTGCCGTTCAAGTTCGCGGGCCTCGTTGATCTCGCCTTCTACCTCGGCGATAAGCGCCTCGAGGTTGCGGCGGGCGGTGGCGATATTCTCCTCGGCGTTTTCCACGCCGGAAATGAGGCGATCCGTCATCTCGCAGGCGTGCTCGATATCGCGAATAAGTCCTACGAGCGGGCCCTGTTGGCCGGCCGGCTGGGCCTGGACCCCGCGGGCCTTGTCGAGCAGCTTTTCGGCCTCATCCAGGGAAGCGGCGGCAAGCTCGGGGTTATCGGCAATGGAGGAGAGCACGTGCTCGTCATAGTTGGACTTCAGGCTGGCCAGCGTTGATTCGGCCTCCGGCAGGCGGGCGCGCAGGCCCACGGTGCGCTGGGTGAGCTCATCCAGCTTTTCATCGGAGTGGATGAGCAGATCGCGCATCTTGGCAAACTCCTCGGCCTGCGCATCGAGGGCATCATCGGCCTGGCCGCAGGAGGAGACGATTTCTACCAGCATCTGGCGGCGCTCGGCCGGGGACTCTGGCACGGCATCATCCAAGCGCTGGCGCAGGTGGAAGGCCTTCTGCAGGGTAGAGTTGGAATGGTTCATGGCCTTGGTAAAGGGGCGCACGCGCTCGGGTCCGAACTCGGAGAGCGCGATATTAAGTTCCTCTTTGCCGCGGCGGATGGACTCATCGGTAGAGACCAACTCCTCCTGGGCCAGCTGGTCCAAAGTCTCCAGCGGGAGGCGGTTTAGCTGATCGGTATCGACCGGGGCGATCTCGCGGGCGGATTCCAGCGTCTGCGCATTATTTTTCTTGGTGTTGCGGCGCGAGTAGTACATGATTCCGCCACCGGCGGCGACGATGGCGGCCGCGCCACCGCCCAGCCACGCCAGGCCAGAGGAGTCGGAGGAATCGGAGGCGGGGGAGTTGCCCAAGGCGGCATCAGCAAGCGCGAGGGCCGAAGCCCCGTACTCGTCGCTGGCCAGCTCGTCATAGGCGGCGTCATACATCTGATCCAACCGGCCCTTGGGCCACGCATCGCCGGTCTGCACACCCATCTTGCGATCATTAATGGAAAGCGCATAGACCGCAGAATTCGGCCCCTTGTCCTTGACAGCCGCTGCGGCAAAGGTTTCCGGATCCGTGCCCAACTCATCGGTGATGTAGACGAAAAGGGTTCGGTGCTCGTCTTTTTGCAGCTGGCCAATCTTCTCCCTGAGCTCGGCCTTTTCTTGGGTGCTTAATACGCCCGCATCATCGGTAACCTTTTCCGTGAGGGTTGCCGTACCGGTGCCCTGCGCCACCGTGGTGGTCTCGGCGGCGAAGGCAGACCCCGCACCGACGGAGGTGCAGCCCAAAATGAAAGCGGCAATGGCCGCGCGGCCCAAACGTGCACTCAAATTCATGCCCACCACTTTACCGGCTCCGCCTAGCCCTCCGGCAGGTAGTGTAGTGGGGCAGTGAAGTACGCAATTGTTTTAGGAACCGCCCAATACGATGGCCGCCCCTCCCGGATCTTGGCCGGCCGCCTGCGCCACGCCGGTGAGCTCGCCACCGCCGAGGGACTGGAGGTCATCACCGTGGGCGGCAAGCTGCCTGGGGATAGGTTTACTGAGGCCGGTGTTGGCCGCAGCTACCTGCGCGAGCACTTCCCGCACCTGACCGTGCACGCGGTGGAGGAGGGGATGGATACCCGCAGCTCCCTCAGCGCGGTCAAGGAAGCCTTCGCGCTTTCCGACGCCACCATCATCACCGATCCCCTCCACCGCCTGCGCACCGCCATCATCGCCCGTCAAGAGGGCATCACAGCCACCGTCTCCGGCACGCCGTACTACCCGGCCGCGCGCTTTTCTAAGCCCTGGTGGCGCTACCTTGCCCACGAAACCGGTGGCGTGGCCTACGCGCTGGTGGCCGGCCTTTTGTCGCCGCGCGGTGCCGCTGCACTGCGCAATGGTTTCTACCGCGTGGAACGGGTGCTGCGCCCGAATCAAAAGCTGCGGCATCAGACGATTCAGCAGGAAGACAACCGCACTTAGGCCACGTTGCTCACCCAAAGGGCCTGTTCGCGGAATAAACTTGAGGCCGTGTCCTATTCTTATTCCGCCGCCGACTTTGCCCGCCTGGCCGATGAAAAGCCGAAGGGCTCAGCCTTCCACCCCGTGGAGGAGCACCGCGGGCTCTTCGCCCGCGACCGGGCCCGCGTGCTGCACTCGGCGGCGCTGCGCCGGCTAGCGGATAAAACGCAGGTCGTCGGCCCGCGCGACGGCGATACCCCGCGCACCCGGCTGACCCACTCCCTGGAGGTCGGCCAAATCGCACGCAGCATCGGCTCCGGGCTCGGTCTCGATCCCGATCTCTGCGATATGGCCGGCCTGACCCATGACATCGGCCACCCGCCCTATGGCCACAACGGCGAGAATGCGCTCAACGAGGTTGCCCTCAACGGTTTTGAGGGCAACGCTCAAACCCTGCGTATCCTCACCCGCTTGGAGCCGAAGGTCATCGTGGACGATGCCCGCGGCGAACCCCAAAGCTTTGGCCTCAACCTCACCCGCGCGGCCCTCGACGGCGCCTGCAAATACCCCTGGACCAAGACCAACCCGGATGGCACCACCAACCGCAAGTACGGCGCCTATGACGAGGATGCGCACCTTTTGGACTGGCTGCGCGAAGGCCATACCGATAACCGCAAGTGCATCGAGGCCCAGGTCATGGACTGGTCCGATGACATCGCCTACTCCGTGCACGACGTGGAAGATGGCATCATCTCCCGGCGCATCTCTTTGAACGTGCTCTGGGACTTGGTGGAGCTGGCCCAACTGGCAGAAAAGGGTGCCAAGGCTTTCGGCGGCACCGCCGATGAGCTCCTAGAAGCGGCCGATAGCCTGCGCAACTTAAGCGTCATCAACGCCATCGGCGACTTTGACTATTCCTTGCGCGACTACGCCAACCTGAAGAAGATGACCTCGGAGCTCGTCGGCCGCTATGTCGGCGCGACGGTTGGCGCCACCAGCGAGGCCAATGCCGATCTCATCGCCTCCAATAGCCTTGGCCGCATGCACGGAGACCTCGTCGTGCCCAAGCAAGCCGAAGCCGAAGTCAAGCTGCTCAAAACCATCGCGGTCCTTTACGTCATGGACGAGCCCGCCCACCTCGCACGCCAAGACCGCCAGCGCGAGCGCATCTACCGCGTCTACGACTACCTCGTTGCCGGCGCCCCCGGCTCCCTCGATGCCACCTTCCGCCTGTGGTGGGAGCAGGCCGATACCGATGCCGCACGCGACCGCGCCATCATCGACCAGATCGCCTCCATGACCGAGTCCCGCCTAGAGCGCCTAGCCCGGCGGAGTGCGGAGCTATCGGGCTTCCTCAGCTAAACCTGGCCCACCCAGTACCGTTAGAGTTAGGTCGAAACTCATCGGGCCGATCTGAGCGCGAAAAGGCCGAATTGAGAGCTCATACCCCTCAATTCGGCCTGATATCTATGGACCTAACGCCCCAGCCCCAGCTCTAGTCCCAGGGCCTGAGTCGCTAGCGCACCAACTTCACGCCCTGATCCTCCAAAACGGTGGCAACACCCTCCAACTCCGCGTCCGCGATTTTCATGTCGGAGGCAATGATGACGCTGGTGCGCTGCTCGCGTAGGAAGTCCGCCAGGTCATCGAGATTGCGTGGCCCACAATCTTCGCATCCGCGGGTGCGGCCGAGTGCGTTGAAGAAGTCCGCGCGGGTGCGGATGTGTTCAGTAATGAGGATGCGTTGCATGATTACTCCTCCGCGTCCGGGATAGAACAGAAGCTTTCATAGTGGTCATCGGTGTAGTACCACACGTCTGGGTCGGTCTCGCTGCCGCCGCCGGTGATAATGCGGCGGGCGCCGCGGTTCTTGCTGCCGGGTGTTTCTACCGTGTATTCGCGGTAGTAATTCTTGTCCTGCTGCGGCAGGCGTCCCTCGTAGTTGCCAAAGCGGGCGTTGTCATTATCCGGGTAATCATAGGGGCCACCGGCCAAGATATCGTCTGCGGTGTCCTTCGCCTCGGCGGGGAGGGAGGACATCTCGCAGGTATCGGCGTCGCCAGCCTTAGCGCCTCCTGCGGACTCGGACGGAGAGGAAGCAGAGGAATCATCATTGCCGCCGAGGTCGAAGCCGAAGTAGCCTGCAACGACGGCAAGCGCAAGGCCGCCGAGGGCTACTGGGAGCGATTTCTTAGACGCTTGGGACTTGGACATACCTTTATTCTTGCAGGTGCAGCGGTGAATACCGAAATCGGCCGGCGCTCCCAACAAGGCCAAAAATTCCCCCGTCACGGGGGTAGGTAAAGGCAGGTGGAATACACCCCATCAGAGGGTAATTTCCGCCCAAACCGTGAACCCACAGGCACCACACCATCCTGGCCCTGCCATTTGAACATTCCCGCCGCGCGCGGGGTAGTCTGTACGCATGGCAAAAGGCAGAATTCCGGACAGCGACATTCAAGCTATCCGTGAACGCGCGCCTTTAGAAGAGATCGTGGGCGAGTACGTTCAGCTCAAGCCCGCCGGACATGATTCGCTCAAGGGGCTGAGCCCCTTCAAGGATGAAAAGACCCCGTCCTTCCACGTGCGCCCGCAGCGCGGTTACTATCACTGCTTTTCCACCGGCAAGGGCGGCGATGTCTTTAGCTTCCTGATGGAAATGGAGCAGGTCTCCTTCCCGGAAGCGGTGGAAGCGGTAGCGCAGAAGATTGGCTATCACATCAACTACCAGGGCGGTTCCACAGGCGCGCGCAATGAGAAGCCCGGTACCCGCCAGCGCCTCATTGCCGCGAATAAGGCCGCGCACGAGTTCTACCGCCAGCAGTTGGAGACCCCGCAGGCCGCTACCGCCCGGGACTTCCTGCTGGATCGCGGCTTTTCCCGCGAGGTCATCTATGAATTTGAGTGCGGCTATGCGCCGGAGGGGTGGGATACCGCCACCAAGCACCTGTTGCGCTTGGGCTTTTCCTTCGAGGAACTGGAGGCGGCCGGCATTTCCAAGATGGGCAAGCGTGGTCCCATTGACCGCTTCCACCGCCGCCTGCTGTGGCCCATCAAGGACCTATCCGGCAACGTGATTGGCTTTGGTGCCCGCAAGCTTTTCGACGACGACAAGCTCGGCAAGTACATGAACACCTCCGAGACCATGCTCTATCACAAGTCTAAGGTGCTCTTCGGCCTCGATCTGGCCAAGCGCAATATTGCCGATAACCACCAGGCCGTGGTGGTGGAGGGCTATACGGACGTCATGGCCATGTACGCCGCCGGCGTGAAAACCGCAGTGGCATCGTGTGGCACCGCCTTTGGTGGCGAGCACCTCCAGGTGCTGCGCCGGCTGATGCTGGATGATTCCTACTTCAACGGCGAGCTCATCTATACCTTCGACGGTGATGAGGCAGGGCAGAAGGCCGCCATGCGCGCCTTCGATGGGGAGCAGAAATTCACCGGCCAGTCCTTTGTCTCCGTGGCGCCAGACGGCATGGACCCGTGCGATCTGCGCCTGCAGAAAGGCGATGCCGCCGTGCGCGAGCTCATCGCGGACCGCATCCCCATGTTCGAGTTCGTCATCCAATCCGTCATCGCGGAGTACCGCATCGATACCGCGGAGGGGCGTCTGCAAGCATTGCGCCGCGCGGTCCCCGTGGTAGCGCAGATCCGTGACCAGCCCCTGCAGCGCGAGTATGCCCGCCGCCTTGCCGGTTGGGTGGGCTGGGCCAACCCAGAGGAGGTCCTCCAGCAGGTCCGCGCGGAGGCGCGCAAGCCCAAGAAGGCCGAAAAACCCACCATTCGCCGCTTCGACAACGCGAAGCAGCAACCGGCGCAGCAGGACGTGCCGATGATCCATCCGCCGAGCCCCAAGGAAACCCACCTGTGGCCACAGCGCGAGGCCCTCAAATTGGCCTTGCAGATGCCGCAGGTAGCAGGCTCGTACTTCGATGGCATTACTGCCGACGCCTATACTAACGACGCCTACCGCCTCGTCCGCCAGGCAATTTCTACCGCCGGCGGCGCCGCCCAAGGCGCGTCCATGCCCGCCGTGGAATGGATTGCCGCGGTAGCCGGCGAGATGCAGGATCTCACCGGCCGCAATTTCGTCTCCGAGCTCGCCGTAGAAGCAATCTTGCCTACCGACGTCGGCCCCGAAAAATACGCCGATTCCGTTCTTTCCCGCCTGCAAGAAACCGTGGTGGGCGATCAAATCGCCCAACTGAAGGCCCGCCTGGGCCGCATGCGTCCCTCCGATGATGAGGCTAGCTATAACTCGCTTTTTGCTGACCTCGTCGCTTTAGAGCAAGCTCGCCGCGAGCTCAATGACCGCGCCTTCCGCGGCACGCCTCCCCAAGGCTAAAAATATCCCCTTGCGATGCCACCGATGCAGGTGCGCAGCAAGGGGAGGGAAGAGGCTTAAACTAAGCTAGTCCTCATCAGGCTCATAAATGCGGTCCGCATTGTCTACCTGGGAACCACGTAACCGGCCTTTGCCTTTGCGCTTGGAAGATAGATCGCGAACCTCGCGCATGCGCGGTTCCGGGTCCAAGCGATTGGCTACTGCCTTGCGTGCAGAAGTGACGGCGGACTTGGTCACGGGGGAGTTGACGGCCTTCTCGTAGGCGCCCTTGATCTGGTGGTAGCGCTTGCGGCCTGCTTTGGTGCCAAAAACGTATCCTGCTGCGGCGCCGAAGACGAATTGGATCATTATCTAGCGTGTCCCCTTATTCCAGTACGAGTAAAAGTTCCCCACTAGCTTACCGCGAAGGCCTGTCGTTCGCTGCTAGCTACCGTTAAGGGGTACAGCTCGTCTTGCTGTAGAACAGCTCTTTTCATTACCGGGAATACGCGCTAGTTTAAAGAGGTGGCAATAAATACGCGTAGGGACTCGGCCGCGACCTCAGCAGTAGCGCTGGCCGCGCTATTTACCGCGAGCATTTCCGCGGAATCGAGTAGCCAGCATGTGGAGGCCGCAACTGCGCATGACGCCTCGGCCTGGTTCGAGGATTGCTAGATGAACCGGGAAAGGTTTACTCACTGCCCCGGCTTTATGCACGCGGGTTTAGCGTGACGTTCACCTAGTTGTAACTTTAGCTAGATATTATGCGTGGGAATTTGTCACTAGTTAAAGGTTTCCACGTTGAACTATCGGAATAATCTCCGCCCGGCGGTTCGCGCCTTCGCTTTGTGTGCGGCCACCGGACTGACCATAACGCTGGCACCGGCTGCCAGCGCCGCCCTCCCCGTCGCTGTGCCGCAGCTCCGCGAGCCTGTTACCCAGCAGACCACCGGCGCCTTACCGGTACAGCATCCCGGAGCACCAGTTCCGGAGCCATTTAGCACGGATCATATTGCGGGGTTTGAATCCGATGTTTCCTCTTATCAATTCGGCAACTACTGGCAGGTAGTCCAGCTCTTTGACCACATTAAGGCCCAGCCGGAAATCCGCCAGGAAAATATGGATAAGGCCGTGGCCATAAATAACGCTGCGGCAGGGGACCAAGCCCTTATTCAGCGAGCGCAGTCCGACGCCAAGGCCAGCTCCACCAGCGTGCTCAACGCGGTGTCTGATGCCATGGGCAAAAATCTTGGCGACGCTTTCCGTGCTTCTCTAGCCGAGCACCGCTTGCCCAAAACCGAGTACCTCCTAGGCAATGGGTACGCCGCTCGTGCAGGTGGGCTAGCTAATTCCACCATGTCAGAGAAGTACTACTTCAACTATCAGCGCCCGTACCAGTGCGCGCCGCAAGCGATTAAGCGCTTTGACGATGGCTCCAAGGATCTTTATCCCACCTCGCCAGCCTTCCCTTCGGGCCATACCAATCAGGCAACCTGGATTACCACGCTGATGTCCTTCATGCTGCCGGAGGTAGGCCCACAGCTCATGCTGCGCGGCGCTGAAGCCGGCAACCACCGGGTGGTCCTCGGTGTGCATTACCCGCTGGATGTCATCGGTGGGCGTATGACCGGCCAGGCTGCTGCGGCAGACCGCCTCAACGATAAGCGCATGCGCCATGCCCTATGGGAAGCCTCGATGGAAGTGCGCCAAGAAATCAAGTGGCGCACCGGCAAGACGGTGGAAGAACTGGTGGCCCAAGATAGGGAAGAGGGTACCCACTATCGGTCCACGGAGGATGCAGTAGAACAGTATTCCAAGTTCATGGACTATGACTTTGCCCCGCGCTACCGCACCGACGCCCCGATGGTCGTCCCGCAGGCCGCTCCAGTGCTGCTAGCAGCGTCCCACCCAGAACTGACCTGGGAGCAGCGCGCCGAGGTGCTCCGCCAGACCGCCCGCCCAGCCGGCAATCCATTGGATTGGCAAGCAGAGGGAGGCTCGTGGCAACGCCTCGATCTAGCCCGCGCCATGGCGGCCAAGGCGACCATAGCCCCAGACGGCGGCGTGAGCGTTAGCGGATAGCAGGTTCTCAAACCTGAGCGGGGGTACAGGTCTCCCGCACATGGTTCAATGAAGAAGTATCTCCATCACTCTAAAGGAAGAGAATAATGACTAAGCCCAAGATCATGACCATTTACGGCACCCGACCGGAAGCTATCAAGGTGGCACCGGTCATCAAGGCGCTGGATAAAGATGAGCGCTTTGAATCCATCCCGGTCTCTACCGGTCAGCACAAAGAGATGCTGGAGCAGGTCAACACCATGTTTGGCATTCAGCCGAAGCACGATCTGGGGCTTATGAAACAGGGACA
Organism: Corynebacterium sp. ACRPJ; assembly: GCF_022347345.1. NCBI lineage: Bacteria > Bacillati > Actinomycetota > Actinomycetes > Mycobacteriales > Corynebacteriaceae > Corynebacterium > Corynebacterium sp. ACRPJ. The sequence continues at coordinate 53,886 of NZ_JAKRNC010000009.1, read as the reverse complement.
GGGGCTTAACGAACTTGTCTCCCGCGCCATTGCTGGTTTGGACTCCATCATTGAAGAAGAAAAGCCGGACGTCATCATCTCCCAAGGCGATACCTCTACCGCTATGGCTGCAGCGCTTGCCGGTTTCCATCGCGGGGTAAAAATCGTTCACCTCGAAGCCGGTTTGCGTACCGGCGATATTCATTCGCCGTTCCCTGAAGAGGCGAACCGTAAACTCATTGGCCAGGTTGCCGAGCTGCACCTGGCTCCAACCGAAGGCTCGATGGAGAACCTGCGCCGCGAGAACGTGCGCTCCAAGGACATAGTGGTCACCGGTAATACCGTCATCGACGCTCTTCTGGAAGCGGCATCCTGGGACACCAAGTTTGAGGACCCTGCTCTGCAGGAGGCCGCAGAGTCTGATAAGCGGCTTGTCGTAGTCACCACCCACCGCCGCGAGAACCTTGAGGCTATGAAGGAAATTGGTGGTGCAGTTAAGGACTTGGCAGAAGCCTATCCGGAGATTAACTTCGCGCTGCCGCTGCACCTCAACCCCAAGGTGCGTGAGGCAGTTCTCCCAGAGGTTGAGCACCTACCGAATATCATCATTACCGATCCACTGCCTTATGACCAGTTCACCCAGCTGCAAAACCGCGCGACCATCATCCTTACTGATTCCGGCGGAGTCCAGGAAGAGGCTCCCGCTCTGGGCAAGCCGGTTCTGGTTATGCGCCAAAACACCGAGCGCCCCGAGGCCGTTGTCGCCGGCACCGTGAAGCTGGTGGGTACCAACCGTGAGCTCATCGTGGCCGAGGCTAAGCTTTTGCTTTCCGACGACGCCGCTTTCCAAGCCATGGCCAACGCCGTTAACCCTTATGGCGATGGCAAGGGCGCGCAGCGCGCCGTTGCCGCCATCGCGGAGCTGACTGGAGTAGGCGAGCGCGTAGACGACTTCCTGCCCGAGGTTGATTCCTCCAAGGCCGCCCGGAATAAGAAATAACCTGCGCATGGGGTAGATATAGCGGATATAATAGTGGTATGAAACCGCTGGATATCCGCTGTAACCACCAAGACCGCATGAAGGCCGCCGACATCCTAGGAGATGCGCTGTCGGCCGGTCAGATTGACCTCGACGAGTTTGAAAAGCGTTCGGCAGCATGCGTGGACGCAACCACCCGTGCCGAGCTCATCGAGCCACTGGCTGACCTTGTAGAAGACCCAGAGGTTCTCCTTTTTGGACAGGAACGAAAAATCGCGAAGGCCTATGCGGGCCAGCAAGAATCCAAAGCCATCGCCAAGGTGGAGCAGGCCATTCGCCAGGTGCAGCCGAGCGTGCAGGAGACCCGCTCCCTTGCGGTGGGGATCTTCGGCGGGTCTACTGTCAGCGGTGGGGCAGTAGCTCGTTCCCTGACAGCCCTGGGCTTTTTCGGCGGAGTGGACATCGATCTTACGGGCGCCGCCCTGCACAGTCGTACTACCACCATCAACGCGGCGGGCGTCTTTGGTGGCGTCGATGTTTATATTCCCGAAGGCTTCCGCGTCCACGTCAGCGGCGTAGGCCTTTTTGGCGGGCATGACCTCAAGGTAGAAAACGGCGCCATCCATCCGAATGACCTGCCAGTGGACGCGCCAGAAATCAACGTCAATTGCTACAGTCTCTTCGGCGGCGTAGACGTTCACGTGGGGCGCCGATACAGCGATTGAGGAGGCTGAGGAGTTAGAGGGCGTATCTGGAATTAGGGCTTGGTCTCAGACACGCTCACAGCACTCTTCCAGCCCCCTCGAGCTGGCTTTGGAAGACCCACGTCAGTCTTCGGCCTACAAGGAGCATTTAAATTGCTCAGGGCGCACTGCACATCTAGAAGCCGGTCTAGCGCGGTGGGCAATGGTACAACCACTCGGGCCGGTGTTTGCCGCACGGGACCGCTGCCTCCTGCAGGGCGGCAGGGCGTATCTAGGCACATGGGCTTCCGGCTTCAACTGGGAAAGGCGTGAAGCCGAGATCTACAGGGCATTCTGTAAGCCTGGTTAACAACTCATGAACTTGGCAGGGCAGTATCGTCAGACAATATCGCGCAGACCATCGAAGTTGCCGGCCAGGTGGAGACACGAAAATCCACGACAAACCAATCCAGGATTCTCCTCAACACTGCCGTCCGGTGGCTTCAAGGATTCCAGTTTGGTTCTCTTACTTAGCTGTCTTCGGGCTTAATACGCCTGTGAATAAGCAGTACTTCCACCGCAGCGCTTAAAGATTGAATCCCTGAAGAAATATAGACAAAACGCAAATAATCCCGCTTAGCAAGACTAAGCGGGAGCTTTGCTCCTCCAACTGGGCTCGAACCAGTGACCCTTCGATTAACAGTCGAATGCTCTGCCAACTGAGCTATGGAGGAATATGTCGTTTGGGGTGTTTCCCTTTCGACGTAGAGTAACTCTATATTAGACCGGCTATAATTTACAAATTGCCAGCTCATCAGGCGTTTCTGCGGTAAGGTTAGCTTGTGCGTTGTGAACAATGATCGATGGTGTCGCTGGGCTGTAAACTTTGGGAGCCTATAGAGAATTCGATAACATTTAAGCGTGATTGTTGTCGGTGAAGGGGTCGTTGCGTGCAAATATTAGTTGTTTCACAGTACTGGGAGCCTGAGAATGGCGTACCTCAGCGGCGATGGGCTTGGCTTAGCCAGCTCCTTCAGGAGTCAGGGCATTCTGTTACTGTGATTGCTCCGCCTCCTCACTACGACAGAAAATTGAGTCTTAAGGAATGGTGGGTAACAAGAAAATATCGTTCAGCTATTGAGTCTTCAGCTCTACAACCGAATATACGCGTAGTTCGCTCTGGGTTTATTCCGTCAGGAAATTCGATATCTGGAAAGGTTGTCAATCAACTTGCTGTTGCATTCGGGGCAATTTGGCTTATATTGCGATTGCCTGGCCGTCTAAAAGGATATAGGCCCGACTTGGTAGTGGGAACAGTTCCAGCGCTGCCGACAGCATTAGTAGCAAGAATCGCTTCATTTCGATTCCGTAGGCCTTATATGATCGACTTGCGCGACGCGTGGCCAGACTTGTTGAGTGAGTCCAGAAAGTGGAATGCCGGGCTTGGCTCGAAGTCATGGAGAGAAAAAGTCTTTGGAACGTGGGTACTTGATTTTTCTTTAAAGATAGTCGAGAGGGTCTTAAATTCGATCTTGCAAAAGGCCTCGGCGCTCACCGTGACTTCCGCTAGGTTACAAGAGTCGCTCTTACGACGCACAGACGTCTTGGGCAGCAAAAATGAGGATACTATCTTGGTAGTTCGCAACGTATTTGAACCGAAAACTATTGCAGATTTTTTGGGGAATCGATGCAGGGATCGTCCGTTTCTAAACGTCTTATATGCGGGTACACTTGGGCGCGCTCAGAACCTCTCAAATGCGGTCAAAGCGATTAAAGTTGCGCAAGACCGAGGATACGAGATTCAGCTTCGTTTCATCGGTGCAGGGGCAGCCAAGAAAGAACTTATTCACTTGGCTCGTGAACTTGATGTCGACGTCTCATTCGAAGCCAAAGTCCAAGCAACACAGCTTGCAGATGCCTATCACTGGGCGGATACGGCATTGGTTCATTTAACTGATTGGCCGGCACTTGAGCGCACGGTGCCGAGCAAATTGTATGAACTGATGTCGGTGGGGATGCATGTAACAGGGGTGGTTTCGGGAGAAACGGCCGAGCTTATTAAAAGATTAAACGCAGGTGTTGTAGTGCAAACCGAAAGTCCTGAGGCATTAGCGGAGACCTGGATCGAATTAATTAAGCATCCTGAAAAGCGCTTCGTAACGGATCAAGGCTTTCGCTGGGTTGAGCTTAATCGTCAAGTGGAATCGCCGACAAACTTCTTGAGAGCGATCAACAATGCACTGGGGAGCAGTACACGTGGATAAATTTAAAAGGGGCTTGAAGGTGTTCGTGACACTTTGTACGTCCTTGACGCCTATGATGCTGGTCGCGCCTCAAAGCACTCTGCTCAAAATATTTCAACGACTTGGGATCAGCAATAAACTTCCAAATGCTAGTCGCTTCTTAGAGAATCACTTTGGTTCGACTCATGGGAAGAATAGGGTCTCCCATGAGTTTATTGGTTGTGGTAAGTCAATTGGGATTGCGCAGTCGTCGTCGTTCGCTGGTGTGCCGGGGGAAGGGCCCTTTACAGTTGACCGGCCACGTCTTAGCAATGAATTGCATGATTGGGTGCCGGACGAGAAGGAAGGGGCAAGTCATCGTTCATCAACTGTTTTGTATTATTTAACGAATGCGAAGCCGTTTACCAACTCTGGTTATACGGAACGTACTCAACATATGCTGGAAGCGCTTCACACGGCAGGGGAGTCAGTCAAAGCAGTAACTCGGCTCGGCTACCCTGCAATCGTTGGTATTCTTCGTTTCCCTGTCAAATATAATGTGAAGAGTGTTGAGTACTCTACGTTGGTTCCTTCATATATGCCTATAATGCGCAAGAAGCGTGAGCAGAAAGCCGTTGAGTTGCTTTCTCGAACGGTCGTGAAGGAAAATCCCCGGATTTTACATACAACGACTGATTATATTAATGCAGTGGTAGTTTCCAATGTGGCGCGACAATTCGGGCTTCCCTGGATTTACGAAGTCAGAGGTGAACCTCATAACACTTGGTTGTCAAAACAACCACCTGATTTTGTTGAGGCTGCGAAACGATCCAACTTTTATCGAAACAGTGCGCAGCAGGAGATAAACGCCGCTATGTCGGCTGATCGGGTGATATGCCTTAGCGAGGTATCAAAAGCTAGGCTTCGAAACTCCGGAGTACCAGCCGCTAAGCTCGTCGTTATTCCGAACGCTGTCGATGAAAATCTGATAGGTAGGCAATACTCGAAGTTAGCGTTACGGGAAAAGCATAAAATCGCCAATCGAATTACCGTTGGTACAGTTTCGTCTTTGGTGAATTACGAGGGAATCGACGACTTACTAAGAGCGCTGACTCACTTGGAAGACGTTAATTGCCTAATCGTGGGTGATGGCGAAAGCCGAGAAAAGCTACAAACGCTCGCGGTCGAATTAGGGGTGTCGGAGCGAGTTACTTTCGTGGGCAAGAAGCCTTCACCAAATATTTGGGAATGGTATGCCGTAATGGATGTTTTTGTTATGCCTCGAAATGATGCGGAAGTTAGCCGATCAGTAACGCCAATCAAAGGGATGATTGCACAGGCGCTAGGGATCCCTACTGTCGCTTCTGATCTTCCTGCGTTGCGCGAGGTTACTGGCGGCAATGCTGAATATTGTGAGGCTGGGAATCCAATCTCTATTGCATCCTCAATCCGTACGTTGATAGCGGAGCCAGAATCTAGCCGGCAGCGTCGGCAAGTTAGCTCGATTCAATTTGCCGCATCACGAACTTGGCGAAGTAATGCTGAGCAACTGCGCAAAGTGTATGACGAACTTGCAGCGCGATAGTGCTGGCGCGATGACATTAGCTGTGGCTAGCGATGACTGTGACTAGTGAGGAATGAGAAACGACGCGATCCGGTTCGAAGCGTCAGCAGAGCCTAGGACAGAGAGTCAGAACGTGGAGTTAGGTAACTACGCGTTGCATAATTATTCCAAATAAAGCCTAAATACAGTCGGGCTTCGGACGGCTAAGGCACAGGAAAGTTAGAATGGAACAATGGCGGATCAAAGTAGATCACAGAAACCCCAGAGACGAGGGACTTCAAGCCTCAGAATGGTTGATCGTTCTGGTTTATTTAGTCTAAGAGCTCGACCATCCTTTATTGACTATTGCCAGCAAACTTGGGCCAAACGGCATTTCATCTTTGCAAACGCGAGGGGAAAATCGTTGAGAGCGGGAGACGGCACTTATCTCGGCCGTGCATGGATTTTCTTGAATCCACTTTTGCAGGTCACAATTTATGTGGTCGTTTTCGGTTTCATCTTGCACGTGAGCCGAGGGATGGATAACTATATCGGCTTTATCATGATTGGTGTCATTTTCTTCGGAATGATGGGCCGCGGATTAACCCAAGGAAACGGTGTTATTCAAGGAAGTAGGAGCTTAATCGGTGCGTTTTCGTTTCCGCGTGTATGTCTCGTGTTTTCGGTTGCCGTGAAGCAAGTTATTGACGATGTTGCTCCTGCCCTCGTTGCTATTTTGGGGGCGCTAGTCTTTCAGCCGCATATCTCGATTGGGGCATCATATCTTCTTTTGATTCCCATTTTTGTATTGCTGCACGTCTTTGCTTGCGGGTTAACTTTGTTCACTGCACGTGCCACTGCTTTTGTTCCAGACCTTAGGCAAATAATTTCTACATTGCAAAGAGGTCTCTTTTTTCTATCGGGTGTATTTTATGACGTCGACCGATTTGCAAAGGTTCCAGTCTTGCGTGAGGTCATGCTCGCTAACCCTTTCTACCAATTTCTTCACGTAATTCGAACGATTGTTCTTGATGGGGCATGGCCGGAGATGCAGTCCTTGCTTTACCTCGTAGCCGTTTCTTTTATCGTCTTTGCATTGGGGCTGGTCTATTTTTGGAGTGCTGAGGAAAGGTATGCAAATGCAAAATAAAACTACTGTTGTTGCTCGGCATGTCTCAAAAACTTATCCGCTTACGTCGCGGGGCTCTCAGCATCTCCTTTTTAAGAAAAAATCGGATCGGGGCGTTGAGGCATTGAAAGATATTTCATTCGTTTCCGAAGCCGGCGAGTCGATTGGCGTTGTTGGTCGAAATGGAGCGGGTAAATCAACCTTGTTCAAGCTTATATCTGGTGCAGAGTCACCATCACAAGGCGAGATATTTGTTTCATCAACTCCAACGCTCCTTGGTGTCTCATCTGCCTTGCAGGGGAAGCTAACAGGACGCGACAACATCCGCTTGGGACTTTTTGCGATGGGACTTTCTCCAGGCGAGGTGGAACAAATTGAGGGGGAGGTTGCAGAGTTTGCGGAAATAACTGATGCGGTAGATCGGCCACTAAAGACGTACTCGTCAGGCATGCGAGCACGCCTGGTGTTTGCTGTCTCCACTGCCGTGCGACGAGAGATACTCCTAGTTGATGAGGCTCTATCAACAGGAGATTCTGCTTTCGCGGATCGGGCGCAAGAGAGGATGAATAGCTTCTTAGATGAGGCAGGAACGGTGTTTATCGTGTCCCATGGTGCAGGAACAATTAAGAAATACTGCAGTCGTGCGCTTTGGATACATGAGGGCCAAGTCATCATGGATTCATCAGCGGAGGAGACGTCAGATCTTTATGTCAAATGGAGCAAAATGCGGTCACGAGGTGAGAACGAACGAGCCGAAGAATTAATGGCGCGTTGCAGGCGTGACTACAAACCACCAAAGATACTTTTTGATGACGAAGTCGCAAGGTTTCTGGACGCATCACCTTCAAGCTCACGGAAGAGGAGACACTTGAGGAGAAACAATCGCCAGTCTCGGGAGGATTCCTAATGCGGATTTTGGTTATTTGCAACGCTTACCCAAGCGAAGGAAACCTGTATCGAAACGGCTTTATTCATCGACGTGTCAAGGGGTATCAGTCGATGGGCATAAGCGTCTCCGTATTCTATAATCATCAACCGATAACACATCCATATACGTACTATTTTGATGGAGTGCAGGTAAGAGTTGGCAATGATGAAGCACTAGAACAGTTCGTGCGAAACTCAAGATTTGATGCGTGTTTGGTCCACTTTGCGGAACCATCACGAGTGCTTCCTCTCGAGCGGGCCAACGTGGATTGCCCCGTGATTATTTGGATCCACGGTTTCGAAGCCGAAGCTTGGCATCGGAGGTGGTTCAATTTTGTTGATGGACCTGAATCAGCAGCGGCGCTGTTGGCTAAACGCGATAGTTATTATAAAGAACAGAATTCTTTTATGCATCGTCTAGGTGCTGAATCTAATTTAGACATAACTATGGTAAATGTTTCTCGTTGGTTCCGGGACATGGTCGTTGAGCCCGACAACGACTTGGACCTAGCTGGTAGCCCAGTAATTCCTAATTTTGTAGATGGAGATATATTTCGGTTCAATGCAAAGAAGCCTGAGCATCGCTTTCGTATCCTCTCGATACGCCCGTTTGCATCACGTAAATATGCAAACGACGTAACGGTGGGAGCCATATTAGAGCTTTCGAAGCGACCGTTTTTCGAACGTCTTACGTTCACTTTGTGCGGTGACGGTGATTTGTTCGCGGAAACTGTTAAGCCAATAAAAAATATGAAAAATGTTAAATTGATTCGGAAATTCCAAACGCAGCAGGCGATAAGCAAATTGCATCAAGAACATGGTGTGTTTCTGGCGCCGACAAGGTTCGATTCGCAAGGTGTGTCAATGTGCGAGGCGATGAGTTCCGGAATGGTTCCAGTTTCAACGGAAATCGCAGCGATCCCAGAATTTGTTGAGCAGCGTGCCAGCGGCCTATTGGCATCGCCAGAGTCTTCGTTGGAAATAGCAGATCTGATTGAAGAGCTATATTTCGATCCTGAGCTATTTTTGAAGCTGTCGGAGAGTGCGTCCACCTCGATTCAACGCAAGTGCGGATGGAATGCGACCATTGGTGAAGAAATCGCTTTAATTAAGAATCTGGTGAGGCATCATGAAGCAGGATAGTGGTCAGTGGGAGCTTCGATACCGTGAGCTTGAAGCAACTTTAGGTTACCTTTATGCAGGAATGGCGTCATCCGCAAAAGGGCCGTGCAAACCGGTTGTTTCTGCTCGGATAAAAGAGATACGCAAAATCTCGGATCCCGAGCCGGCACTTGTCTGTCTTTTTGTGGGGGACAGCCCATTAGTAGAATTTCTACAGCTTTCTGGGGGGAAGCTAATTGAGAAACAGTATTCTTATTCCAACACTGTTCAACTAAGAGCGGAAGCGGATTGCGTGGTCGTCAACTTGTTTTCGCCTGCCGGCGACGTTCTTGATGCAAGTGAGGTGGAAATTGATGCAAAAATATAGTCGATCCTCAAGCTTTAGCAGGCAGAGGTACGTTATTTCCGGATTCATTAACTTGAACGTGACCGACGGCTCGGCGTTTTTCCTCGCAGGATTGACGGCGATGTGCGCGCACCAGCCGTGGATCGAGGTTTTCCTGCTTTCTGCTAAGCCGATTACCCGTTCGTTTGTTACCGATGAACTTTGTCATTTTGATAATGTTAAAGTGATTTCTCCGGGTGATGGCTCGCCGCTAGCACGGTTCGCGGAATGCGATACTGGAGAATCGCTCTCGAGGGTCAAATACGCGGATTTTGTCGCGAAGGTTTCGGATGAAGTAGACGCAAACATGATTTTCGTGCGAGATACGGAAGTTGGCTACTGGATAGCGGAACGACATCAAGAACTTCGCCGGAAACTTAATGTTTATCTGACTGGGGTTGCCAGTTTGACTGAGTCACCGTCTATAGATGTTATTCGATTTATTGGAAGATTGGCTAAAGAGAATGTGACATTACTTTTGCAAACAGAGGAGATGCGAAAGCGGTTGTTTGAGCTTGTGCCTAACGTATCGAGTACTGCTGTAGGCCTTTTGCCACCCCATATTCCTGATTCTCCAAGGTCCTTCGAAGAGCTATATCAGCCGAGTACTACCTCTTTAAAGTTAGCTTATGCAGGAAAATTCTTTTATCAGTGGAATACCGACCGAATGTTTGCGGCGGTTAAAGCGCTAGTCGTTGGCGAGAAACTCCCCATTCAAATGAGAGTCGCAGGGGATCAATTTCGGGCTGCTGGCGAAGATCCGTATTTTGTTGAAAACACGAAATACCTGATGAAGTCCTTACCCGGGCTGAAGTGGTACGGAGCCCTACCCCGAGAATGGTCTCGGAAGCTGATTATGAACTGCGATGTCGGCTTGAGTTGGCGACGTCCTAGCTTGAATGATAGTACAGAGCTTTCATCAAAAGTGCTTGAATATGGCTCGCTGGGTAAACCGGTAATTCTCAATCCTACAGCAGCTCATAAACGGATATTTGGTAGCGATTATCCGCTGTTCGCTGAGTCAATGACGGAATTTAAGTGTTTACTTCGCGATATTGTAGGCGGTAAAATTGCACTAAAAGACCCTGCTCAGAGATGTTTTTCGGTCGCGAAATCGCATTGGTATTCTAGTGTTTTTCCTGTATTCGTCAAGAGTATATCCACTTCCCAAGCTCCGAACCCGAACTATCGTTCAATTGTGATTGGTCCCCGGATGGTTCCTCCGGAGGATGTTCAAATCACAGACAAGGTCGTATGGTATGTCGAAGGACCGCGACTTCATTTTGTCGTTGATCCTGAAGCGAAAGAAAGATTAAGCGATGCGATAGAGATTTGCGTGGCCGAGTATTTGCGTCGTTCCTCTCGTGTTTCTAGTGATGACACGCTCGGCAGCAGTGATGGGGAACTTGAAGCTTACAACAAGTTGGACAATTGCAACTTAACGACAGGCGTAACACCTGTGGGCAGTGGCGGTAATCCAAGCAATGCTAAAGGGAGAGCAAAGGCCTTTGCAAGGCGAACGCTAAAGCAGATGGAACGTCATCGATGGGGTGGATATTTCGCGCGGTGCCTCCGCCGTTTTTATAAGGCGACTCTGGGTAAATAGCAGCAGAAAAATCCCTGACGAATCTCGAATCTGAGCTGTGAGTGCAGTCGTAAGAAAACTGGGCCTGACAATACAAAGCATTTGTTTATGCAACTGATTGTGGCAAATGACCAGCGCGGGATAAGAGCCTCAAGTCGCTTGGTCGATGATCCTCTATCTGGAGGGTACTGGGTTTGTGACGGGCATGGACTTACATAGGAGATACTTGGCCCATGACTGTTGCGAGGTACGATCAGGAGACCCGTGAGCGCGCGCTGCGCTTGTACTACGAGGCTGTGGCCGAAGATGGTGCCACGAAGTCCGGTGCACGCCGAAAGATCGGCGGGATGCTGGATATCAACCCAGTCACACTGCACAATTGGATCCGCAAAGCTGAGGCCACAAATGCGCAGGCAATGGCGGAATCCGAGCAGGAAAAAGACGCGGAGGTTGCCCAAGGTCAAGTCCTGGGAAGTGGTGTATCTGGCTTTCGAGTATGTGGTTAATTTCGGGGGTGGGTGCTTGGGGCCATCTCGAGAGCGGGGTTGGTTAAGCATTAGGCGGCGATCTCCTTGCTGTCGGTGGGAGTGTCGTCGACGAGGTTGGCATCGATGATTTCCTTGGTCTGAGTCAGGCTGGTCAGCGACATGTAGCGTTTGCTGGATCCACTCATCGTGTTGTTCCGCAAGGACGGCCCCGACCAGCCGGATGACGGCCTCACGGTTTGGAAAGATCCCGACGACGTCGGGGCGACGTCGGATTTCTCGGCTGAGCCGTTCCGGTGAGGTTATTGGACCACATCTTGGTCCATACCGGTTTCGGTGCAGTAGTAAAAGCTAACAGCTCATCGAGTGATTCCTCCAGGTAGTCGGCCACATGAGGACACTTCTGCCCACAGAACTCTACAACCTCACGGGCCTGAGCCCAGACACTGTCAGCGTCGGGCTGATGGAAGCTAGTGTGAAACATCGCCGATAGCGTCGGCCATTGTGTTTTCGGCACCTGCGAGGAAAGGTTCTTCGCGAAGTGGGACCGGCACCGCTGCCAACTCGCCTGCGCTAAGCAGTCACCAACGGCTGCTTGGAAACCACGATGTGCATCACTGGTGACGAGGAAAACCCCGGTCAGGCCACGGGCGATTAAGCCGCGGAAGAATTCAGTCCAAAAGGCAGTGGGCTCAGCCGTGGCGACCTGCATGCCCAACAACTCCCGGTAGCCATCAGCGTTGACGCCGGTTGCTAGCAGCACGCTGGTTTTAGCAACGCGCCCGCCCTCGCGGACTTTGATAGTTAGCGCCTCGCACGAGATGTAGTAGTAGGGGCCTGGTCCAAGGGCCGGGTACAAAAGTCTGCAATTATTTCGTCCAGGTCGGTGGTCATCTTACTGTCTTATGACTTCAACAGGTTATTAATCCCGACAGTAGCCACCAGATCATTCATTCTGCGGGTGGACACCCCCTTCAGATAACAGGTGGCGATGACTGTGGTCAAGGCGCGTTCTGTCCGGCTCCGACGCTCGAGTAACCAGTCTGGGAAGAACGCCCCAGTACGAAGTTTTGAAACGGCTACGTCAATGGAGCCAACACGGGTATCAAGCCTGCGGTGGCGATACCCATTGCGCTTGTTAATCCGATCTGGCGAGACCGTGGCGTACTCGGCACCACACACCGAATCTGCTTGAGCGGACAGTACCTGATTGATGAAATCCGTCAACATCTAGCGCATCAAGTCTGGAAAGGCCTGCGCCAGAAGTTCTTCGATAGAGCCAGTCGGGTCGATGTGATTGAAATCAGCGGCCATCGTGGGTTTCTTCCTTTCGAGGAGATGTAGGAATTGATTCGAAAGGTGCCCGCGATGGTCGCCTGTATGCGCACCGGCACAAGGCTCACCGCGGGTTACAGATACACCACACAAAAGGACACAACCCTTCCGAACTGTGCAAGGAGAATCGCCAGCTCAAAGAAGCAAACGAGATCCTTCAAGTTGGCCTCAGCTTTTTCGCCCAGGCGGAGCTCGACCGCACACTAAAATAGTCGTCGCATTTATCGACAGGTACCGGCACCACTATTCCGTCGAGCGGATGTGCCGGATCGTGCGCGGCGACCAAACCAATACGGGCATTTTGGAGTCGACGGATCGCCGCTATCGCAGCCGGGCTTGTGGTCCGACTGACCCCGAATGAGAAGACGCATATGCAGCACAAAGGCTCTACGATATCCGGGCTCGCCATAGGGGGGACGTCTACGGGCGCAGGAAGCTGTGGAAGGCTGCCCTGCGGGAAAGCTGGGCCATAGGCCGCGACCTGGTAGGAAGGTTGATGAAAATCCTTGGCATCCAGAAAGTACTGCGGTGCACGGCGATCCGAACGACGCAGTCCCATCCCAGTGGCCCGCGCTGTGCTGACTGCTGCAAAGCCGCTTGGAATAGCGTTACTCATCCGAATCAGTGGTGGGTGGCGGATTTTACCTACGTATATACCCACCAGGGCTTGTGCTACGTTACAGTCATCACCGACGTCCATTCCAGGAGGATCCTTGGATGCACAGTGTCACGGACCAAACAGTCTGATTTCGTCCTGAATGCGCTGCGGCAGGCCTTGAGCGTTCAAAACCGCTACGACGCGAAGTTTAGTGCTGTGGGGCATCATCCACCACTCGGATGCCGGCTTTCAGTACACCAGCTTTCAACTGCGTACATTGATTGAGCGCGAAGGCATTACCGGGTCTCTATTGGCACCGTCGGTGATGCCTACGATAACGGGCTCATGGAGTCCACTATCGGGCTGTTTAAGAGCGGGGAGATCGACCATTCCAGGATGCGAACGTTCGCCACCTGGAAAGAGGTTGAACGGGCCCCGCTGAGTGGGTCAACTGGTACAACATCCGAACGCCTCCACGGCTCCATCGACTACGTCCCACCGATCGAATACGAGGCCTGCTACTATCACAATCATCCTAAAATGGACACGACCGAAGCCCAAGCGGCTTAAACACCGCCCGCCACAAACCTAGGCCGATTCAGTAGGTTGCGTGCACTTCGGGAAAGTGACATCCAAGTGATGGTTATTTTCCGAGATTTTCGGTGTTCGTCAATGAAGTCGTCTCGAGTACCGAGCTCAGACTCTCCGCGTGGGCAGGTGTTTGTGCGTGGAAGAGAAGTGAAATGTTCCTGTTCCCGAAACGGATGTTGGTTGATGATAGCCTTTCGACAATTTAGTAATTGGTTTCAGAATTGACTCTCATGCGATATTCCGCGAGTGAATCCCTTGAAAAGAAAATAGCCGAGTGGGGATGCTGAGTATTCAGGTTAAAGGCCTCGGCCTAATGTATTGGCTTGTTAAGCCTCTTTAGGCAGCATGACTTGTTGGGACTGTTGATTAGCACAGTCGACACAGCGCTGGTGCTTAGTCAGGAAAATCGGGACCTGAGCGAACGCTTGAGTTCTGCACAAGCATGGCTAGTTACTCCGCAGGGGAGCGGCTAACAATCAATCCCATTGCTTAGCAACTTCAGATGCGGGAGCAAAGCCGGCTTTTTTGTATTTTTGTTCCTCCGCAGATCCAATGGTCGAGGACTTAACATTTTCTATTATTGCTGCGATTTCTTCTTTGGGGCTTGGTGCATGTCCAGCCGGTCCATCAAATAGTGATATCCATACCCTAGATGTGTCGTCGAGTTCTTCAATGAATGGCTTTAGTTGATGGTTGAGGAAGCTCTGGTCGTTCCCGTTTTGAAGAACCAAGAGATCGAAGTTCTGTCCTGCGTTGACAACATCTGACAGATTGGTATTTACGAAACTGGACTTAACGCGCATTGCCGGTGTTCTACCTTGAACCCTATGGCAAATTCGGAGGTATCGATCCAATGTCGACTTTGGAGACGCATCAAAGTTCAGGCGAGGGTTCATCGCGAGAACGATGGAGTCAGGGAAAAGCGAGCCGAAATTCGTGGCTGCATATCCGCCGCCGGAGCCTCCGAAAAGAATCGTGTGGGAGCTTGAAAGTTGGCTTAGACAGTGGTGGAGAATCGGGGCGAGGAGATTTGGTAGGGGGCCAAAGTCCTTGTCTCCGAGGAACCAAGCACACGAAATTGCTCCTTGGTCGAGGGATGGATCTGCGCAAGCAATTAAGTTTACTCCTGCAGCCTCTGAGAGAGCGTTGCCTTGCAAACAAGGGATTGTCCGTTGGCGCGGTGATAGGGCTCCATGAAAGACGATGAGCGTGGTATCGGACTTCCGATCCTTAATCAAGAGGTCAAGTTGGCGTCCTTTGTGCTCAATTGTATGTAGTCCATCAGAGAGGGGGAGCTCAACGAAGTCTTGAATGGATGCGTAGTACTTGGAAACGCGCCAACGCTTAATGTCTCTTGGACGCTGGAATGGTTCAGCCATAGCGGTCGTTCCTTCCGGGAAGGCAGATTGGAGTTGTTGTTTTCATCATAGATTGGCTCCACTCGACTTAAAAATCTCTTACTTTCGTTGACTCCACCAGGCATTCGCCGAACCCGCGTGACCCACGATATATGTTTATCGCCCAAGACATCTGTCGTTTCCGCTGGATCTATTTCCGGTGAAAAACGGACCTGACCCCGTTAGGTAGACACCTCGGATTCCAGCCAGTGTGGTTGGGAAAGAAGGTAATCTACCACCATGCCCGCGTCAAGGTTTACACGGAACAGTTCCAGCGCGACGCCGTCGCGATGTTCGAGGCGAGCCCAGATGCTTCGATGGGCAAAGTCGCAGAAGAGCTCGGGATCAATCGCTCGACCCTGGGATATTGGTACAAGCAGATTGGTACCAACGTTGCCACTAATGATGCAGACTCGTCACCGGCAGCTAAGCTTGCTGATGCGGAGCGAATTCGCCAGCTAGAGCGCGAATACAAGCGGCTTAGTGAAGAGCGTGAAATTCTGCGCACGGCCGCGAAGTATTTTGCGGAAGAGCCGACTTGGTGATCCGCTTCCAGTTCGCCTGTGACCATATCCCCGACTACTCGGTTAAGCGGATGTGCGAAGTTCTAAACCTTAACCGGTCTTCGTACTACAAGTGGAAGCATTCGGCTCCACGTCGTCGCCAGCGCCTTTTAGATGATGCTCTGGTGGCAGCTGAGATCCAGGCCACTTTCGACGCTGAAAACGGCGCCTGGGGCGCTCGTCGCATCACTGCCGAACTCAACGACCCCACACGTCGCGACGGTGCTACAACCCCAGCCAAGCGGATCAATCGCAAAAGGTGGCCCGCATGATGCGGGCCTAGAACCGGTTCGAATTTTAGAAGAAGCGCAGGATCAAGACCACTGCGCGCGACAAAGGCCGGCGCGTGTTCGCAGTCTTGGTGAACCGTGACTTCACCGCCTGCGCTCCGAATCGTGTACTTGTCGGCGACATTACGTATCTGCTGATCGCCGACGGAACGAACATGTACTTGGCAAGAGCTATTGATTGTTTCTCCCGCAAACTCATTGGGTTTGCTATCGCAGCTCACATGCATACCGAACTGGTAGAAGAAGCCCTCGAAAACGCTTCCCACCTGCGAGGAGTTTTTGACGGTGCGATTTTCCACTCAGATCACGGAAGCGTCTACACCTCATCGCAGATCCAAGCAACATACAGGCGCTTAGGCGTTACCTAGTTGATGGGCGCGGTGGGAACCAGCGCGGGTAATTCGCTCGCTGAATCGTTTAACACAGCGTTGAAGTGAGAGATCCTCAATGATACGAAGACGTTTGCCAACCAGCTGATCTGCCGTAGGAATGTCTTTCGCTGGTGCGTGCGCTACAACGCTTACCGCCGACACACTTGGTGCGGATATCAAACTCCCGATGAGTTTGAATCGCAAACCGCATAAAGAGTGATAGGCTTACGCCTACATTTTGTTCACCCCAAGGTGTCTACTTTCTGGCGGTCGGGCCCCACTTATCTTTGCGAGGCGTATATCCGTTTGAAGAGAGTACTAACAGCAAGGCATAAACTTTATATGGGTCGTATGCCCCTGGAAAATCTGTCTAGCAGCTAGAACGCTCGATCAGTAGAAGGCCAGTTGTTTTGGATTCTCCTTTACTGTAATTAATCCATGGAATGGCTAAAAGCTTGTAAAGTGCGATATTTTGCGAGGTGGGCGTCTCAAGTGATGCCGTGAATTCAGTCAACTGATAGACTCTTACGGGCAGAATTTAACCGGAGCAGCACGCTGTTTGACGGCTATCACAGTGCAAAACCGGTATTTTACGGGACTGAAAGTTGGGTAACCCTTGTTGTGGTCGGAAATGGAGAAAAATGAATAGACGTCAGTTAAAACGCTTTACGAGTGGCAAGGCTCAGATCTGCCTTTTGATGGCGGCCTGTTTACTGGGGATTCTTTCGATAATTGCGCCAGTAGACGTTCTCAAGAAGTTGTTTGGAGTTTTGGCTCTCGTGCTTTGTTTCTTTTGGGGTGCGGTCTTCGTAACGTGGGCGAAAATGTTGGCAGGAGAGTTTCGCGGCCTGGCTCGGGATATAAGCTCTTCCGGGTGGCGACAATACCAGCAAGATCCATTTTCTGAACAACTTCGATCCGCGCCCCCGCACACTGAGCAAAACAAGGGAAACTCGGAGTCGGACAAAAGTGCGGCATCGTCAGCTGAGCTGAAAACCCCAAGAACAATATCAGCCTTTGCACCTAGCGGAATCCCAGCGATCGATATCCAAGGTCGGCCATTAGCGGGGGCTGCAGGGCGATTCGCTGCAGATCAAGTGATGGGCGATGATCCAGGCCGTGCTTTCCGTTATTTGATGAGGGAACCTCTTGAAAACGAGGACCGACAGGTCCGAATGCTCACGTCTGGACAACTTTTTGAGGCTGTTCGACCTTTGGCCGATGTTTCTCTGATTATGCCTGGCTATGGAACTTTGGAACCAGATCCTGAGGTAGCTTACATCCTCATTGACGAGAGAGAGCTTAAGACCGGAGCATGGGCAGGTGTGCTTACTTCTGCCGGCACCGCAAACTTCTTGTTATTGATGGATCTTTTAAAAGCCCAGAAACAGTTGGGTACCGTCGTAATAGTTATCGAAGACGATGTTCCCGGTCATTTCAATGGAACATTGCGTGAAATGGCGGACGTCGTTGTTTCGAATGGGACAAGTGATCTTCGTTGGGAGAATGACGTTTATTCTCCGATACTGACCGCATGCATCAAACGAAGTGAGGTTTAAGAACTAACATGTCCAAAGTAGCGATTTATGGCGATATCAGCCCGAACGTGATCGATGGCTCATCTATTTGGCTAATGTCGATTTCAACCGTTTTGAGTCGGATTTTTGACGAGGTGCACTTGCAGCTGAAAATGCCGCTTGAAAACCGGCGGTTGATTACCTCGCTCGATGACCTTGAAAATGTGGTGGTGCACGAGCCCAACGCGGAGCTTTCTACGAAAGAAGCAGCGTCGGCAGTCGAAAAACTAAACAACAGTGTTGGGCTGAATGCGGTTGTCGTACGAGGCTTCGCAGCTTGCAATGATTTTGCGATGAAATCCCGCATAGCGGGATTGACCTGGGCGTACATTACAGATGTTCCTTTCCCGCCAACACGCCTTTCAGATAACAACCGGAATCGCCTTGAGCGTATCGCGGCTCGTTGCCGAAGGCTTTTTGCACAAACAGATGCTGCGCGTTCATATCTGGAGGCCATTACGCCTCAAGCCGCTGGCAAGGTTGAGATTATGTCTCCTATGATTCCGGATTCTGCTTTCATCGAACTTGATGTTAATTCAACTGTTGCACCTTCCGAGCTGGGACTTATCTATTCGGGTAAATTCGCTGAGGGGTGGAAGACTCTTGAGATGCTAGGAATTCCGCAGAGTTTAGAGGCGCTCGGCGTGGAGTCGAAGCTTACCGTTATTGGTGATAAATATAATCGGTCGAAAACAGACCCCTCGTGGCTTCCACGTATGCAGGAAGCGATTCGCCAGGCAGATGCCGACCCAGCATCGCGAGTAAATTGGCTAGGAGCACTTTCACGGGACGAATCGATTGAGAAAATGAAATTTTCCACCCTTGGGTTAGGATGGCGTAGCTCGGAGTTGGATTCGAGCTTGGAGCTCTCAACGAAGGCGCTAGAGTACGGAGCGGTTGGGGTAGTGCCCGTGATAAACAAAACCCAGGACCACTTAGCGCTGTTCGGAGAAGATTATCCGTTCTTTGTCTCGGGAACGGATTCAGTTTGCGAAGTTGCCAAGGTTATTGCCTCAAATCTCGATCGAGTGCATGAAGCACGCTTAGTTGCGCACCGCGTTGCAAAAGAGTATTCGATGGCAAGTGCAGCAGAAAGACTCGAGGGCGTGTTTCAACGCGCTGGGGTCCTTCAAGATGAAAAACCGGGTGATGGCTCGGTGAACCGAGTCCTTATTGCCTCTCATGATATGAAGTTCATGGGTGAGCTGATGGACCATCTTTCTAGAAGTCCATCTTTTGAGGTTAATTTAGATCACTGGGAAACCCTCCACAAGCATGATGCCAACGAAAGCAAGCGCTTGGCTCGGCGCGCCGACACGATTTTTTGCGAATGGGCGGGGCCAT
The DNA here is from genome assembly GCF_022347345.1 of Corynebacterium sp. ACRPJ. Classification (NCBI taxonomy): domain Bacteria; kingdom Bacillati; phylum Actinomycetota; class Actinomycetes; order Mycobacteriales; family Corynebacteriaceae; genus Corynebacterium; species Corynebacterium sp. ACRPJ. The sequence continues at coordinate 34,781 of NZ_JAKRNC010000009.1, read as the reverse complement.
CACTCGCCTGGTATTCGCACAACAAACCTAAGGGCAAGAAGCTCGTGTCCAGGTTGCACCGTTTTGAGCTCGATGGCCCCTGGATGTCGGACATCGATTGGGACAATGTGGATGCGATGATTTTTGTTTCAGAGTTGTACCGGCGTATGGCTCTTGAGCAGTTACCGCTTAAGCCTGAACAATGCTTCGTTATTCCAAACGCGGTGGATTCTTCAGACTTTAATCGTCCGAAATTGCCCAACGCGCGGTTTACCTTGGGCTTTGTCGGGATGGTCCCTTGGCACAAACGTCCGGATCGAGCGCTTGACTTATTGGAACGTCTGCTTGAAGAAGATGACCGATACACGCTGCGTTTCAAAGGCAGAATGCCATGGGAATATCCTTATGAATGGAACAAAGCAGTGCAGAAGCAGCTGTACTTGGAATTCTTTAAGCGGATTGCCGGTTCTACAAAGCTGAGACAGCACGTTGTATTCGATCCGTTTGGAGCAGATATAGCATCGTGGCAGCGTTCAATCGGCTTCATCTTGTCTCCAAGTGAAGTCGAGAGCTTCCACATGGCACCCGCCGAGGGCATGTCAGCAAGGTCAGTTCCTATCTTCTGGTCAAGGCCTGGCGTAGAAGAAATTTTTGGCTCTCAATTCTTATCGCCTGATTTGGATGCCGCTGTAGAGAAAATTCTGAAGTGTCGAGACCTAAAGGTCTTTGAAAGCTTAGGCGAAGAAGCTCGCGAGTCAGTTCTTCGCTGGGACCCAACGGTTTTGATGCCGATGTGGGAAGAGATTCTCTCATTAGAAGTCTCCTAGCCGTTCTTATTTCTTAACCAAGTCCGGGGTAACTATTCGGGTTGCCCCGGACTTGGAATTGTTTTCTTTCGTAGACCCGCCGTGTGAGCGCTACCCAGACGCCTTTGCATTGGTCACCCTAGTATTACGCGCGGAGCGCAGGGTTTCTCTGAGCGCAGGTGCAACGATCGGTAGCCAGCATGCCCGTAGGCTGCGCTGCATCATTGCTTTATTAATTCGAGTTTAACATCGCTGTTGTTATCTGCGATGTGCAGCTGATTCGGGGAGCCCTACCACCTATCCGGAAAACCCCTACCAACTACGCGGATTGCCCCTACCAACTACGCCGAAACGGCAACAATATCTACTAACGCAGAAAACGCTCGCTAAGCGTTATTACCGAGGGGCTACATTAAATATACGGATTGTGTGCTAAGGCAACGACAAAACTGTCGCTGCCTGTTTGCGAAACTAATCGTCAGTCGAAATGTTCCAGTTTCTTCCTTTCGGGTGCTACTTCCACAATCCCTTGGTGTCGACGAGAACCTTGTTTTCTAGACCTGAGGCGTCAAACTCACGGAATTCCTTGTGATCGACCAGAAGGACGACAACCTCGGAGGTCGCGATTGCCTCTTTGTATTCTTTGAGCTCGACGTTATCGAAGCCTTTCAGTCGCTTGGGGAGTTCAGAAACATTTGGCTCAACGGCGAAGATGGTTTTGTTTTCGAGTTCCTCTGCGAGATCAACCGCAATGTTGAGCGCAGGGGACTCGCGGAGATCATCGATGTCGGCCTTGAAAGCGAGGCCGAGTACTGCAACCTTCTTGGCATCCGTCTTGGAGACTGCATCCTTGACCTTGTTGATGACCCAACCTGGCTTGCCGTCGTTAACCTTGCGTGCGGTGTGGATGAGCTCGGAGTTTTCAGGATCGGCCGCCACGATGAACCACGGATCGACCGCGATGCAGTGGCCACCGACACCCGGGCCAGGCTGCAAGATGTCCACGCGTGGGTGGTGGTTGGCGAGGTTGATGAGCTCCCATACGTCGATGCCAAGCTTGTCGCAGATGAGCGAAAGCTCGTTCGCAAAAGCGATATTGACATCGCGGAAAGAGTTCTCGGTGAGCTTTGCCATTTCTGCAGTTACGTCGTTGGTAGCAAGCAATTCGCCCTTGCAGAAGGTGGCGTAGATTTCGATTGCGCGACGAGTAGCCTCAGCGGTTTGGCCGCCGATGATTCGGTCATTGGTACGCAGCTCTTCCATTGCATAGCCCGGAAGAATGCGCTCAGGGCAGTGCGCGAAATAGATAACCGGCTTGTTGTCTGGGTTCTCAACACCATCTGCAACGAGGTCAGGTCGGCACTCCAAGATGCGCTGTGCCATCTTTGCAGTGGTTTGCGGAGGAGAGGTGGACTCGAGGACGATAAGTTCATCACCGACCAGCTGAGGAGCGATCGCTTCTGCGGCCGAATAAATGTACTTCATATCGACGTCATAGTTTTCGGTGAAGGGGGTAGGGACCGCAATGATGTAGGCGTCAGAGTGAACCTGTTCCGTGGTGGCGCGGAAGCGGCCAGACTCGAGCGCTGCAGTGAGTTCTTCCTGCAGACCTGGCTCGACGATTGTGACTTCACCGCGATTGATCTTTTCAACATTCACCGTATTGACATCAACGCCGACCACATTCACCCCAGAGTTGGCCATGACTACTGCGGTGGGCAATCCGATATAGCCAAGGCCGACGAACGCCACATTAAGACTGGACATCAATATTCTCCTAAGGGGGACTGGTTGGGTTGAAACTAATTATGATTGTACGAGGTTTGGAGGATTCGGGATCTAGTTTGCAAAGAAAGTGGCGGGAACAAATTATTCTTACTAATTGTCCAGTGGGTCACACCGCCGAGCATGTACTTTCGGGAGGGGATGCTTGGAGAAAAGGCAACGTCGAGGCAATGGAGTTAGCCACGAATGGCCTGATGTAGTATGTCTTTAAAGCGTCGGCTTGCTCGGCGTTTGGGGGCTATAGCTCAGTCGGTTAGAGCCGCGGACTCATAATCCGCTGGTCCCGGGGTCGAGCCCCGGTGGCCCCACAACATCTTTCATTGACCTCGTTTGCCTATTGTTCGAGGTCTAAACGTGTAGGTTTAGCGTATGGAAAACTTGGAGCACACTGACATCGCTGTTCAATCAATGACGAAAACAGCGGGAATTCGAACCGTTGTCGTCCCCGCTGCAGGTATGGGAACGCGGTTCCTTCCGGCTACGAAGACTGTTCCCAAAGAGCTCCTACCCGTGGTGGATACCCCGGGTATTGAGATCATCGCGGAAGAAGCGGCGTCGGTTGGCGCAACGAAGCTCGCGATAATTACTTCGCCGAAAAAACAAGAAGTGATGCGCCACTTTGAGCAGTTTCCTGAGCTGGTGAAAACCTTGCGTGAGCGCGGCAAGGAAGAACAGGCGCTGAAGGTTGAGCGAGCTGCTCAAATCGTTCAGCCGATCTCCGTGCCTCAGGAAAAGCCTTTAGGCCTTGGCCACGCGGTCGGGCTAGCTGAATCTGTTTTGGACGATGATGAGGACTTCTTTGCAGTAATGCTTCCTGACGACGTCATCGAACCGAATACTGCAGTTGCAGAAATGATGGCGGTCCGCGAGCAATGTGGCGGATCCGTCCTCCTTGCCGTTGAAGTGGAACCGGAGGATGTCTCCAACTACGGAGTATTCGATGTCGCCGGCACAGACGACGGTGCTGTGAAGCGCGTTGTCGGCATGGTCGAAAAACCTGAGGTCGAAGAAGCACCCTCCAACTTGGTGGCCACCGGCCGCTATTTGTTGGACCGGAAGATTTTTGATGCCCTCCGCCGAATCAAGCCAGGCAAAGGTGGGGAGCTGCAGCTTACCGATGCTATCGAGCTACTCATCGAAGATGGCGAACCCGTTCACGTCGTAGTGCACGACGGCATACGTCATGATTTGGGGAACCCTGCCGGTTTCATCCCGGCTAGCGTTGAGTTTGGCCTGCGCCACGAGAAGTACGGTGCGGGACTGTTCGAAGATTTGAAGGCGATTATGGCGAAGTATGAGGAGAAGTTTTCTAATCACTCATAGCATAGAGACAGACAATTTTAATCTGAGAACACATTCATTTCTCTCTCGGAAGTTCTCTCTATGACTCGTTCATTTCGGTTTGGCCATATCGGTTTTGAGTGCTGCAGTAATGCTTGCCGCATGTGATGGGGAAGGAAATCAATGGCGCCTTCGCTGGCATCCATCAGCTTGCCGTAAAGCTCATCTTTTCATTTTAAGTTGCGCGAATGGGATTTCTTTAGGGATTCGAATAACGGCGCGGAAATGTGGGCAATCTCGATGTCAGGATCGCTGATTTCACCTCCGTTCGTCTGTGCAACAAGGGTATCTCGTCACGTTACTCAAAGTAATGCAGGCACCATTAAAATGAGCAGTCGTTTTGCTACAGGACTAGGGGAGAGGGGCCCGGGGAAGGCGCCGCTAAGCGCCCGCTCCTTCTATAACCCAGTTCAAACGAGCCCGGTAGTGCGGTCAACGCTTCGCTGAGGCTGCGGAATTCCGAGTCGCAAGTGTTTGTCCTCTCTACGGACCAGAAATTCTCCGGGCGCAGGTAGGCAGCCCCATGAAGGTGCAGTGCGCCGGTGCGTATGCGGGTGGTGATGAGGGAGGCTGTGCTGAGCGGGGTGCCCATCGCACGGAACAACTAGGCGTTCGCAACGGTCCTCACCGCGGGTGCGTACGAAGCCGGGGCTCTACCGCGTAAGGGGCCCGAGGCTGAGTCATGCTGAATGAACGCCGGTGACACTCCACTGTAGACCGTAGAGGTATCGCAACACCATCGAGCGTAAATCTCAGCCCAAAGTGCTGGGTAGGCGCTGTTTGCGGGGGTTGAAGTTGAGGTTGGTCCGGGCGTCGGCAAGCTAGGCGGCGGCGGGAACCGATGGTGAGCAGGGGGAAGTCGGGTGATTGCCCGCAGCCATATTTTTGTTTTCGTCCTACGTCGCACCCCTGCAGGCGCTGGTAGCGTCTTATTACAAACCGCACCAAGCAGCCACGGGAGGCCTATTCTATGGACGGCGATGTTACTGAGTTGCTTGTATATGCCGGGTTAGTGCTTGTCATGGTGCTCTACTGGGCCTACTACATTAGGTGCGTGCGGAGGCAACCTAGATCGGAAAAATGGTACGACGATGTCGACTTTGTAGGCGCAGAAAGTGATGGCGTCCTTTTTATTTATCCTTACTGCTCGCTCATTAGGGGCGCTGGCGGCGCCATGGGGTTGGTCGCAAGTGCCAACCCTCCCGAGTTTGTCTACACGGTGCTGAAGGTTCCGCTCGTGGCAGCTTTCGTTATTGGAGTCATTGGATTTACGGACGCGGTCGGGGTTCCGCTTCCGTGGCCTTTTGTGCCGCGTTGGGTCGTCGATATCCGCACTGCAAAGCGTGCTCGAAGGCGTGAGCGCAGACAGGCCAGAAAGAGGGACAGGGAAGAATAGGCCTGGCTATTTTCGTGTGTGCGAAGTTCGTTGGAAATCTCCGCTATCTGGTTGCAGGTTCTCCAGCCCAGTAGCAAAGCAGCTGAAGATGGTATGAGGCGTTTGGGGTCAAACTCTGGTTTGGTGATGTACAGCAGCACGGAGATGGATCCGTAGATTAGGGCCGCTAGAGCAGTAGTCGTGGTAGACAACGGGTTTGAGTATTTCAGATGTTGGAGAGCCTAATTCTCCTTTCGATGGGGCTTTAATGGCGCACCGTGATGTAAAACGAGGCCTTGCGTGACATGGGTACGGGGCTAAGGAATAGAAGGGGATGCGGACGAAATCTTAGACGCCGATGGGCACTATTTCACGGTCGTGTTTCCCGATTGGGTCATTGAGCCCACCGACGCCATGGGTGAGATGATTCGGGTGCGCCAAGAGCACGGTGGTTCGGCGTTGTTGGCGGTAGATGTGGAGCCGTCGCAGGTGTCGAATTATAGCGTCTTTGATGTTGAGGCTACCGACGTCATCGCTCTCCTTATCTCCGAGGGTCACCCCGGCCACGTCGTGGTACATGATGGTATCCGCCACGATCTTGGCAATCCCCCCGGCTTCATTCCCGGCAGCGTCGAATTCGGTCTCCGTCACCCGAAGTACGGACCGGCATTGTTCCATGACTTGGAAGTGATTATGGAAAACTACCGGCTGGAGCGAAACTAGACGTCGGAGAAGGCAGCGCTGGCCGCGACCTAAACCTTGCCCATGAAGTAGCGAGGATGGGACTCCATTAGGGGCTCGAGTGAAGACGCGGAAATGTGGGCAATCTTGGTTTAAGGATTGGGATAGAGGGGTTGGGGGAGGCGTCGTTAAGCGCCCGCTCCTTTTATGCCCCGGCTCTAACGAGCTCCCGCAGTGCGGCCAATGCTTGGCTGCGGCTGCGGAGTTTCGATTCGCCGGCGTTGGTCTTCTCTACGGACCAGAATCTCTCCGGGCGCAGGGCGGCAGCCTCATGGAGGTGCGGTCCGCCGGTGCTGATGAAGGGGGTTATGCGGGAGGCTGTGCTAAGCGACGTGCGGCAGCCAGGCTACATCGTGCACCACTGCGCGGGCGATCGGGGCGCGGACTGCGGCTCAAAGGTACTGGGTTGTTGTGGGCGGGGTGGAAAGGGGCGTCGGCAAGCGAGGCTATGGCAGAGAACTCGATGGTGAGCAGAACGAAGGCGGGGGCGTCTGCGCGGCGCGGATGCTGCGGAAGTCGCGCACGCTAAAGGCCTTAAGGGCGCAGGACTACAGGCGCGACAAATGTTTGGGCCTATAAGTTTCTCCGTGGCCGGTGTGCTTTCTGCATACGTATTTTGTTTAGTCTCATGCCTTACTCAGCGGGCGCTGGTAGCGTCTTATTCCATACCGCCACCAGCAGCCACAGGAGGCCATATCCATGGACGCGGATACTTCCGATTTGCTCTTTTGCATCGGGTCGGTGCTTGTCATGGTGCTCTTCTGGGCCTACTACTTGTTGGAGGTGCGCAGGAATCCCAGATCGGAAGAGTGGTACGACGAACCCGCCTGGGAAGGGGCAGCAAGTGATGGCGTGCTCTTCTATTATCCTTACGGCTCGCTAATGCTGGGTGCTGGCGGTGTCCTAGGGTTGGTCGCAAGTGTGAACCCTCCTGAGTTTGTCGGCTCAGTGGTGCGGGTTGTGTTCTTGACAGCTGTCTTTATCGGAGCTGTCGGGATGACGGGTGGTTTCGGGATCCCGCTTCCGTGGCCTTTTGTTCCGCGTTGGGTCGTCGACATTCGCAAAGCAAAACGTGCTCGAAGGCGTGAGCGTAGAGAAGCTAGGAAGAGGGAAGGGGGAGAGTAGGGCTGGTGACTTTTCTAGGGGCTGGGGTTCGGGGGAATCTCGGGCATTAGGGTGGAGATTCTTCGGTCTGAGAGCAAGGTATCGGGAGATGGATTGAGGCCTTTGAGGCCACTCGTAAAGTAGACAACCAACTTTCATGGGTCTTGCGTCCGTGGAAGTAGAAGTCCATTGTGGGTCAGCAGTGCCAGAATTACACGCCGGTCTAGTGAGGTGAAGCTGCGAACTTCAAGGGGCTTTGGAAGGGGCTGAGGGGCTGATCTTCGGGCTGAGAATACTCGCCTGCATCGTGAGCTGGCAGAAGTAAAGAGGGATATCGAAATTTGTTAAAAGCGGCAGCCTCGAGGACCGCTTATAATTCACCCTAGCGTGGTGAAAGCAATGGCCAACTTCCATGCTGATGAAACAAACGTCGGTGATGCTAGACCTCTTAGCGAGTTGAACGAGTATCAGGCCTATTTGATCGCTGGTGTTCGGGCATGCTTCCTGCTGGCATCCGAAATGATTGAAGACCTCTACGGGTAGGTTCCTATTAGCAGTCAGGAGCATGTCATTGCCTTCGACGGCATCACCCCGGAACATTTTCAGGCAGGGATAAAAGCGAGCCCTACCGAAACCAACGACTAGTTCCACTGCTACAAGGCAGAAGGGAACGCTGACAAACATAGCCTGCCCCATCATGGGGCTAGGAGTACGAATCCTGAGTTCCTCCGAGCGGAACTGCTAACAACGAATTGGGAAGCACCCGCCATGCCTGGCTCTTCGTCGAGGGACGCAAACATTCACGTGGGAGACGCGATTTAAGGTGTTGAACAGCCGCAGACGCTAGGTCAAGTAGCGGCCAAGCCTTTTACGGGTCACACTTTTGATCGTATTCCAATTCCTAAGGTTCGGTGGGTGTAAATGAAATTCTAGTTTTAGTAAGAAGGGGTGGACGGGCTAAACTCTCCAGACGTGCCGCCCAACATCAACAAGAAGAACTACCGTCTGGCCGACATGAGCATGTCACCGGACAAGGCGGAGCCATATCCGGACCCTGATGAAAGCGCCGAAATCATCGAGGACAGCATTGACATGGCTGAACTCGGAACTATCGTGCATGTCCGAGAGTGGCGAGGAGCCGACAACGCGACAGAGCAGTTTGCCCTAATGCTTAACATCACCCCCGCACACGCCGCATATGAACGGTGTAAGCAACTTAAGGGCGAACAAGCTACTTTTCGGCAGGTCAGACGCACTGACACATGGCATAGTAGCGTGCACAGTCACCAATATTTCATCGACTGCAATGATTGTGACCGGCAAGTTCACGAGGAGCTTGTCGGGGGTAGCGAAACAGAAAAATCGCGCCGTGTCGTCAACGGGAAGTTCCAAACATACTACTATCAAATGTTGTACAACCCATTTGACTATCTAAACCGTTGGGAGGCAGGTAAACCATGAACGAGCACCAGAAGCGACAGTATCGTGCACGTATGGCAGTCGCAGAGCTATTCCGCTCTTTCCTCAACGAGGATGGTCAGCGTGCTCGACTAATGGAACGCCTGGGGGTTGAATCCATGCCAGTTATAATTCCTGCATTGGGTGATACCTTGGCGTCTAATGTTCGAGAAACAGCTAGTCGCCACTTCGAAGCTGGTGCGGAGCACGTAGTTGTTCCGGTTTGCTTGCCCGTTCATGACCCTGATGGTATTAAGCTCTGTGTGCTTATCGTCTCAACTAATGATGCTAAAACCTTCTGGCAACTGGATATGAATGAACTTCACGACAGTGTTGAGATGGCACAAGTCGTTGAAGCGCTGGACTCTAGCAAGAAGTGGGAAGTTGAGGAACTTGACTCCCAGCAGCAGCAAGAGTTGAAGAACTTGGCAGCCTCGCTCTAGTCGGCGGCGAATGAACATAGGACACCGCTCGAGCACTCAGCTGTAATCACCGAGGCAGTGAGGCTTTCTCCATGTAACTAGCCAACCAATTACACCACCATTATGCCCTTAACAGTCGTAGGGATAGGGGCCAGCTACTCCGCCTATTCGTTTCGTTTATCGATGGATTCCATGACTTTTGTCCCACCGCGACCGTTGGTGATACAGGCGCCGATGACGTCAAGGTCGGCTTCCCGCCCAGCCCCGTCAAGGCACGGGCCGGGGTGCACCCTGTCCAGTCGCTACGGCCGAGACTCGCCTGCCTGGTCAGCCGAGTCAAGACCTTGGTGGTAGCTCGTCACGAGGCCGTGGGCGGGTTGGGCTTGACCACCGACATGTTTACTAACCGGGCTAGGATCCGTTGTTGGATGGGCGCTGCGAATCACCCGTTGAATCGAGTACTTCCTCGATGTTGACTTGTTCGGCGAAGGCAACCGAAGGGAGAGCAACGAGTCCCTGGTCGTAGGCCTTGTAAGCATCAGCAACGAGCCTTTCAGAGGCACGAGGCAACTTTGAAATCCTGGCAGCGTGATCGTAGTTGGCTTTCCAACCAAATTGAGAGGCGAGCTGCTTAGTGGAGTAGCTTCTGAGTTCCTCCTTTGTCTCCTCCGAAATGAGCCCGGCCTGGCAGAGTTGGATTGCTGCCACAGTGGGGGAGACCTGGAAGCGCTGAACGACGTCCGATAAGAGCTCCTCCTGGGACGAAGTCTGGGACAGAGTACGGAGTGCCTCCACAGGGCAGAGCACGCACCGTGCGAAAGTGTTCGCGCGCGTTTCGGAAGGATGAGTTGGATCGCAGAGCAGGGCAGCTCCGTCTTCTGTGATGTCACCGGCCATGATGTGGCCAATTTCGTGTGCCACGGTGAACCGTTGGCGATACGGATTACTGCTCGTTCCTATCCCCACTGTTAATGCACTCGAGGTGGGATCGCGAAGAGTTAAGGCATCCAAGCCGCTCGGCAATTCGAGGATAATGAAGTCCGCCTCGACCAGCTTCATGAGGCCATTGATGTCATCAATCGGTTCGGTACCTAGCAGGTGGTCTTCTCGAAAGCGGGCAGCTAGGTCAATGCCTTGCTGTGATGGGCTTTTCGATTTAGGCATTGAGGCCGTCCAAATTCACACGCAGTTGAAGGAAAGGCAACAGCTGCTGTGCCGCAGTATCCACGCCAACGCCGTCCCCGCGGGCGGCAACGCGTACGCGCTGGGAGAGCGGGGTGGCATCCACAAGCTCGGCGGCATCGATGCCCAAAGCCCATGCGAGGGCCATGATGTGGTGAAGAGTTGGCGTGGCTGTGCCCGTCTCCAGGCGGGCAAGAGTCGGCTGGGACAGAATGCCATCGGTCATGGCAGCAAGATCTCGCTGGTTAAGATCGCGCAGCTGGCGCTGCGTACGAACGCGCTCTCCAAAATCAGTAGGTATGTTCATGTTTGCACTCCTCGTTAGGTTCGATTAAACGCGTGAATCAAGATTTAGTCAATGTGATTCAGGATCTCGGGGTGCCTGGGAGAGGGGCTTGCTATGCGGGGGTTCGCTAAAGCTGAGTTCGTCCGTAAATCTCCACAATCGCCGCACTCGCATGAGAAAACGGAATCCGCTCCTGCTCAATGCGCAGCCTGCCGGCGGTGAAGAGTTGGCGGTAGGCGCGGTCCTCCTCGGTGGTGAGGTGGGTGAGTGTGGCGGAGCCGTCGCCGGGGTCGGGGACGGCGAGGTGCTGGAATGTGGTGACGGTGGCGGTGTCCATGAGCAGGGATGTGGTGTGGGGGAAGTGGGCGCGCACGGCGTTGAGGATGGCAAAGCCGGCAGCATCGAGATCGCCCCAGTAAGTGATGTCGGTGTGGTTGAGCCAGTCCAGTGCGTGAAGTTGGTGGGCGGCGGTGCCGGAGCCGAGGAGGGCGATGGTGGGAGGGGTGGCGTCGGAAAGCGTGGGCAAGGCCAGAAAGGTCTGTTTGTTCTCCACGATGAGGACGCGGGGAGGGCTGTCCGTGAAAAGGTTGGCTGCCTGGGCGAGGGGGATTTCGATATCGCTGAGCGCAGGGGCGTGGTTGAGGTAGCGCAGGCGCAGGCGGGTATCGCTGCGACGCAGGCCCAAGTCCGTGATGCCAAACGGCGCGAGGAGCGAAAGGAGCAGGCGGCGGTGGGCACCAATCCACTTGCCGTCCACGCCCTCCACCGGGACGGCGCGCTCCCATTCGCCGGAGTTGGGGTTGGCGCGCAGCCAGGTCAGGCACGGTGCGAGGCAGCGTAGATCGTAGGTGCTTAAGTCCTTCCACTGGGTATAAGACCGGCGGACGGTGTGGGCGAAGTCGGGGGAGTCGGGAAAGATGGCAGCGATGCTGTGCGCACGCTTACGGGCGCGGGCGTACTCGGCGGTGAGACCGGCAGCAGCGGCGATGCGTTCGGCGCCGTTGATGGTGATGCGGGTAGGGACGTTATTCGTGCCGAGGCCCGCGCGCGACCAATTGCGGGACGCGTAGACGAGCTCATCCTGGTGCGGCCAGCGCTGCCAGGCGCGGATGAAGTCTTGGGTGGTGCCGATATCGCGGGCGGCGGCAGTGGCTGTCGGTGGGTGCAGTGGCCACGCCAAGTGCAGCGAATCCGGTTCGGCGAGCGCTTCGGCGAAGTGGTTGTGCAGGTATTTTGCGGTGTGGTACTGCAGATCTTTAGGGCTGCGCATGGTCGGGATCCTGGTAGGTGGAGGCGTCGATAAGCGAATAGCCCGTGCGGGCCTGCGGGCGGCCATTGATAGTGGGCTCGTCGTACTTGACCACAATCGTGCCATCCACGTAGGGCGAGAGTGTCTGGATGAGCTTGAAAGGCGTGGCCAGAATCATGTGGAAGCCAAAGGACGTGAAGACAGACATGGCCGTGCGCGTAAACGTGGGATCGGCGCGGTCAAAAGCCTCATCCAGGATGATGGAGCCATAGGTAGGCACGTCTTGGTCGGGCTCCGCCAGACGGAAGCGCAGTGCCGCCGCCAGGCAGAAGAAAACGAGCTTTTGCGCCTGGCCGCCAGACAGCGAAGCGGAATCCTGGTAGGTATTGGCCGTGGTGCCATCGGGGTAGCACTCGCGGCCGATGAAGCTGACGTGCCGGCGGGTGTCTAGCACCACGTTGCGCCAGCGGATATCCTCCGGCTGGCTGGAGCCCAAGCGGCTTAAGATCTTGTCCAATGCGTGATAGCGCGCGAGGGCCGCCTCTGTATCATCGGCGCTGATTTCGCCCAAGCTGTGGGAGGTAGCGGCATCGAGATCCCGCTGGAAATCCTGGACTACCTGGCCGCGGGCATCCTTGACGTCGATGCGCAGCGTGCGCTCCCCATTGAAGGGCGAACGCTCTAGCGACTTGTTGATAAACTCCATGCGCATTTCAATATCGCTGCGGGCGCGCCGCAGGTCCGTGGTGAGGTGCGAGAGGTTACGCACCGTCGCGCCGTTGAGCAGCTCGAGGAATTGGGCGCGGAAATCCGCCAGACGGTCAGCGCGCAGGAACTTGAGCTTTTCGATGCCCTCGCCCGCGTAGCTCGCCAGCGGCTCAATATCCGCGGCTTCCGCCGGCCACTGGGCTAAATACGAGTGGAGGACGGAGACGATCTTCGCGTTGGCGTCTTCGATGCGCCGCGTAGCAGTGCGGGCGGTGTTCTGGAGGCTAGCTTGCACCTCATCGCGCCGGGTATCGATGTCATCAATGGTGAGCTTGCGCTTGCCTTTGTGCAGTGCTTCTTCGACAGCTTTCGCGATGTCCCGGTCATGGATTTCCGGTACGGTGCCGATGGCGCGGCGGCGCGCAGTGGAGCGCTCAAGCTCGCCTTCGATGTTGCCCAGGTGCTTTTGGGCGGCGTTAAGCCGGTCGCGTGCAGCCGTAAGCTTCTGCTTGGCCTGCTCGTGGGCTGCAGCTAAGGCTTGGGCCTCCGGGGAGGAGGCCAGCGAGTCATACTGCTCCTGCAGGTCCTTCCGGCGGGCCTTAGCGGAGGCGGTGTCGATGTCCTGGAAGGAGGTTTCCAGCACCTGCTGGGCCTTATCGCGCTGGGAGCGCAAGATGTCCATCTTCCGGTTCAGGTCTTGGACCTGCTTGGCCGTGGCACGAGCGGTGGCCTTGGCCTCCGTGAGCTGGGCGCGAAGCAGCTCAATCTTGGCGGTGTTGGTGGAGCCCACGCGGTACCAGGCGGTGCCGGTAAAACGCTTGCGGTCATCTTTGATGAAGCGGGTGGAGCCGTCCTTATCCTTGGGGCGGCTTTCCAGGCCGTCGCGCGTTACCGCCGGGGCGGTGGTGACCTTATTCAGCTCCGCAACCGAGTCCACGCACTCGTAGTTAAAGCGGCGCGAAATATGCTGGCGTACCCAATTCGCCATGGCGTGGTCTGGGAATTCCAGCTTGTGGATGAGTTGCCGCGGGCTGCGCGCGGAGGCCGGAACGGGGGCGAACTCCGGGATGGTGCGGTACTCCAGGCGGGTGCCCACGTTGCGGGAATTGACCCATCGGTTGATGGTGTCGCGGGCAGCTTCGGGCACGAGCAGGGTGGCGGCAAAACCGTGGAGGAGTTTTTGAATCACCGGCTCCCAGTCCGCCTGCTGCGGGCTGATATCGATGAGTTCACCAGCGAAGGGGAGCTCGGATTCGGTATAGCCGGTATCCCGAGCTAGCTGCGCGCGCAGTTCTACCAGAGTCTTGTCGATGTTGGTGCGCCGCGAGCTAAAGGAGCGCAGTTCGCTCTCGAGTGTCGCGCAGGCGGTGGCCGCATCGCGGGCGCCCACGCCGGCTTCCTGCTGCTGGTTGGTGAGGTCGGCGGAGTCAGTTTCAAAATCCGCGATGCGCAGTTTTGCGTTGGCCTGCAGCTCAGCAAAGCCGTGGGGGCTAAACTCGTAATCTTTAGTCCACGCGCCAGCCGCCGTGCTCAGACGCTGGAATTCCTTCGTGCGGTGCTCAATCTCCCTATCTGCAGTCTCCATCTTGGCACTTAAAGCATCGAGCTCGCCTGCACTGAGCTGGGTAACGGCTACCGCGGCGCGGCGTTCGGCATCATCCAGGTGCGCGACCTCAGCGTTGAGGGTCTCCGACTGGGACTGGGCCTCCTCCAGCTGTGCTGTGAGCGCACGGATGCGGTAGTCCAGTTCCTCTGCCACTAGGCGTGCGCGTACCGCCGGCAGCGCCTCACTCATGGCCTCTGCCTTCTCTTTCTCCGCCTCGGCGCTTGACCGTTGAGAGTGGAACTGGGGCAGGGGAGCTAGCGTATCAATCTGGGCCTTGACGTCCTCAACCCGCAGGTAGGCTTGGCGCAAGTCCTCAAACTGTTCCACAGCTTCATCCGCCCTGGTAAAGGTATTCGGCACATCCAGCATGTAGTCCCTAAAGAGCTGGTCCAGGCTGGATAGTGACTTCGCGGACTGTGTGCGGTGCAATAGAAGCTGGCCCTCCACATTCTTAATACCCAGACGTTTGCGAAAGCGGTCCGCAAACGTGGCATAGGTTGGAGTGAAGGATGCACCGGGCCCCTTATACAAGGCCTTTATCTTGCGAGTATCCAGGCTGCGAGTGAGCAAGGGGCTGAGCTTATCGACGTCCTCATCGCCCGGCACCAGCCCGTACAATTTCTTGATCTGGCCAACGGAGTTCTCGCCGCCGTTGAGGCGGAAAATGGCGAGGAGGGTGTGCTGTTTGCCCTCGCCATTGTCGTAGGTCAGCGCCACCACCGAGTTTGTGGCACCCTCGCGCAGGTACTCTGGGGTAATCTCACCGGTCTGAGTATTCTCCTGCTGCCGCCACGCACCACGCACGTAGGAGACCAAATTGCGGCCGTTGTGCCGACCGAGATCTTGCTGCGAGGCCGCGTTGAATTTCACGTGGTTCTGCGGAACGAGGACGGCCGACATGGCATCCAGCAGCGTGGATTTACCTGACCCCGAGCCACCGGTGATGAGGAAACCTTTGCGCGCTACCGGAATGGAAAAGTAGCCGTGGAAGGTTCCCCAGTTGATGAGCTGGATGCGGCTGATGCGGAACTGGCCTGGGTAAAGGGTTGTGTGCTTAGTCATCGGAAGAGTCCTCCTCAGTGTCCTCCGTCCGGGCCAAGCGGGCGTATTCATCCCGGATGGCGGTGACCGTTGAGGCATCGAAAAGCTGGCGCAGCACCGGGGAGACCTCCAGCCGGCCTTCGGTCTCCGTGGCGCTGAGCAGCGAATAGTCATTCTGTATGCGCTTAATGGCCGCGTTGAAGCGCTTGGTGAACCCGGCCTCGTCGCGGTTATCCACCGCGCGGACATAGCCGATGCTTTCCCGGAGATCCTCCACGTCCACGATGACGCGCTCACCCGGCAGTGCGAGGCCAAGCTCCTGGCGCAGGTTCAATAAGATGGCGGTATCGATGTGCTTGAGCTTGTCCGTGCGCAACACCTGCGGGATGCTCAAACTGTCTTCCTCCACCATGCGGGTAAAGGCAAAGCCGTCGGTCTCATCGATGACGAGCTCGAGGAACACCTCGTGCAGTCGGGCACGGAGATTTTCCTCGTCGGAGATAATCGCTGACCACAGCACCGGCTCCTTTTGCGCACGGATGAGTGGGCCTTGAAGCAGCTGTACCAAGGCGCGGCGCGAGTGGTAGGTCAGCGTTCCCTTATCGTGCTCCCACAGCGGTGGCTCATGCGCGGAATCAACGCGGGGACTGTTAGCGGCGGTCACTGGAGCTCCTCAACGGTTGTGTGATCGAAATACATAGTAGGAATCTGCGCGGCACGTATGGTGCCGTCCTCCTCAGTCCACGTGACTTTCTCATAAGACTCTCTCACAGCAGGCAGCGGATGTTGGTCAGCAATGTGGACCAATCCGACCACGCTGGCTAGGCCTTGCGTTGGGGGATGGGCCTGCAAGACTTGAGCGATGGTGCACGGTCCAGAATCACTCACGGTCTTCCGAATTGCTTCGTGCAATTCCTCAAAGTCGATCTCGGACTCGCGCACCAGCTCATACAAGGCTTGTGCATCTTCCTCGCCCGGTTGGAAGGCCACGGGCGCTTCCTCCACCACCTCCCGCCCAGGGTTGGCCAGACGAATGCGGGAGACAGAGTGAATGGACATGCCGATGCGCTGCAAGGGTGTCTCCATCCGGTGGAAGGCCTTGAGTTCACTAGTTTGCGCGGCATCAATGGCCATGCCGCGGGCTTCTCGCAGTAACTCAATCATCCGGCGATCCTCCGCGAATTGTTCCGAGGATACGTAGTGTCGCAGGCTGCGCGCCAAACCCGTCATGGTCTGGTTTACCTCAAAGCTGGTTTCTTCCATATCGCGAAAGAGGCTGCGCAGCTGCCTGCGCCTAACCGGCGCAATGTCTCGCCCGGCATCGCTATCGAGTACCTGCTCAATCCACTGGTCTAGCCAGGCGCTGCGCTCCCTATCCATAAGGAGAGAATAAAAGCCCTGGAAGCTGCGGCCAGCGTCTGATTCCGCGATGTGGTCCACGCCGTTGAAGATCTCTTCCAGCACGTCACCGCGGTATCCCTCCGGATCCAAAAGCTGCCGACGAAGCTGGTGGTTGAGCGCCTCGAGCTCGTGGCGCACTCGAGCGAAATCGCTCGGTACTGCCATAGCCATATTGAGAACGTCTTGGACTCTTTCCTCCGTCTCCGCAGCGGTAAAGCTTTCAAACTGGCCTAGCTGTGCTTTCTCGATCTCGCGGTCAATCCGCGCGCGTTCTGCCTCCAAGCTGGCCACGCGGCTGGCGATGTCCTCATTGGTATCCCGCGCCAACCTCTGCAGGGCCGAGCTTATCGATTCCACACGGGAGGCCGTCACCGTGGTCACTGGTGCTTCCCAGCGCTCGATAGCTTCCAGCGCAGACAATGCCTCTTCGCTGGGTTCGAGGGTTTCACCCAGTGAGCTTCTCCCAGATTTGCGCACCAACCAACCAGCCTTGACCCAATCATTGCAATAGCTTTGTGGCGTGCGGGGCATGGGAAACTCGCTGGCGATGACTTCAAAATCAGTGACCATGAGTTCATAGACTTCCGCCGCCGGACGCGCACGAGTACCGCGCGGAAAGTACTCCGCAATGACAGCCAGGATCACCGGCGCATTATCCGCAGCAAGAAGCCGGATCGCGGCAGAATCATGCATCAAACGCCGGAGTGACAGCGCGCGAGCTTCAACAGACATGATTCGATTCTGACAGGTGTGATGGACATGCGCAGGAAAGTGAGAACAGTATTAAACTCAAGGAGGGGCTTTTGCGTTTAGGTGGTGAGTATGACGAGCTGGTTACCGGAACGTTGACGCCTAGAGCCGGGTGGGTTCCAGAGCTTTTCTAAGGAATCCGCTTCGGATGTTGATGAAGACTATTTTGCGGTCATGTTCCCTGATGACGTTATTGAGCCGACCGTCGCCATGAGTGAGATGATTCGGGTGCACTAGGAGCATGGCGGTTCGGTGTTGTTGGCGGTGGAAGTGGAGCCGCCGCAGGTGTCGAATTATGGCGTCTTTGATGTGGAGGCTACCGACGATGATCGGGTGAAGAAGGTTGTGGGCATGGTGGAAAAACCTGCGGTTGAAAGTGCGCCTTCGGATGTGGTGGCCACGGGGCGCTACCTTTTGGGCTGCGCGATTTTTGGCGCTCTTCGCCATATCACTCCCGGCAAAAGCGGAGAACTGCAGCTTACCGGCGCCATCGCTCTCCTCATTTCCGAGGGACACCCCGTTCGCGTCGTGGTGCATGATGGCATGCGCCATGACCTCAGCAATCCCGCCGGCTTCTTTCCCCGAGCGTAGAGCGCGGGCTCCACCACTCGAAGTACGGCCCAGCTCTCTTCGCTGAGTTGGAGGTCCTGCTGGAGAAGTATCGGGGTAAGGTGGGGTAGGCAAGGCGGTTAGGGGGTTCAAGGGCCTGATCCCCGACCTGTCCAATTTCCGGGGGCCAGGCCCGACGCCTCGTTTGCGGTCAACCACGACGTGAGCGAAACAGTTAAATCACATTCTGCTTACTACGAGAATGTGGAGCTATCTAGAGTATTAGAAAGTTAAGCGGAAAGCTCGTCCTAATACACCCTGTCATCGCCGCAAGATAACTTCACTTTGATGGTTTACACTAATTGGAGCGTGGTGAGGGGGATAAGAAGTTCAGCTCGCCTGACCTCGTCTGGCACTTTTCTTAGCGAGGTCCATTTCGATCAATTAGCGCAGTTAAGGGAAGCCCGAGGGGAACCCTAATTGTTAAAAATCGACGATTTTATAAAATAGGCGCTCCAGCTGGCGGGCCAATTGATAAAAACCTGCGTTTTTAAAAAAATAGGGTTTGAGCCTTGCTGGTGCGCCGAGTGGTCTTCTGGGCGCCGACAAAAGAGGTTGCGCAAAGCATAAAAATACCCACGCGGCGCGCCTGATGGCGCGGCGTGGGCGGGGAGAGGACTAGAAATTAGTCCTGCGCAACACCAACGTTGACTTCGATGTTGCCGCGGGTGGCCTTGGAGTAAGGGCACATCTGGTGGGCGGCGTCGGCAAGCTCTTGTGCCTTGTCGTCCTCAACGCCTGGGATGGTGACCTCGAGGTCTACGCCGAGGTAGAAGCCCTCGTCGTTCTTGCCCAGGGAAACGCGGGCACCGACGGTGGAGTTCTCCGCGTCTACGCCCTTGTCCTTGGCCACTGCCTTGAGTGCGGAGTGGTAGCAGGCGGCGTAACCGGCAGCGAAGAGCTGCTCCGGGTTAGCGCCCTCACCGCTGCCGCCCATCTCCTTCGGGGCGGTCATGGTGAAGTCCAGATCGGAATCCTTGACTACAGCGCGGCCGTCGCGGCCTGCTCCGGTGGAGAGTGCTTCGGTGGTGTATACGGCGTCCATGATGACTCCTTTTCTATTGGGTCTTTGTACGTCCGCCGATTGTACGCAAGAACGCTAGTCTTCGACGACGCTGACGGTGACCTCGATATTGCCGCGGGTGGCGTTGGAGTAAGGGCAGGCTTGGAGCGTTGGCAGGGTGCTGTGCAGCGGCGCGTCCCTACCGCCCGCTGTTGGCAGAGCTCGGGATCACCTATCCGCAGTACTTGGTCATACTGGTGCTGTGGGAAGCGGATTGACCGGTGCCGTTGAAATTCATCGCTCCCGCCTGGGTCAAGATAGCGGCACGCTCACGCCGCTGCTCAAGCGCCTGGAAAAGCAGGCCTATGTGGAGCACTGGTGCGACCCTGACGATGACCGCTGCACCCTCGCTGCCCTGACTGCCGACGGTGCCTTCCTCCGCACCCGTGCCGAATGCATCCCCGAAGCCATGGCAGAGGCTATAAGGAGGTAGGCATCGACCTTGCCGAGTTCAAGAAAACACTGGACACCCTCGCCGGCGTGCCTGTGGACGTGGAGCTGCCGTGGCCTTCATATAGCAGATGAGGAAGGCTATACTGGCTTAAGAATTTTGGCTTTATACACGTAAAAATTGTTTCGCACTAGGAGAGGAGGGGCCATGGCTACAGCAGTAGGCGTCGCGCAGGTTATCTACAACAAACTGGGGTGGGTTGATGCTTGGAAGCTGGAGAAGCTTACGTATTACTGCCAAGCATGGAGCCTGGGCTGGTACGGGCGACCTCTTGTCTCGAATGAGTTTCAGGCGTGGAAAGACGGTCCGGTTGAACCCAACCTCTATCGCGAGAATAAATTTCAACGCTCCGAGAAAACCTCTACGGTGTTACCGGGAGCTGATGTAGAGGCTATAGGGGACGAAGCCGAAAAGATCATCGATGCCGTGATTGCCTTTTATGGTGATAAGACATCCGATGAATTGATTGAACTTACGCACTCGGAACGTCCATGGATCGTCGCTCGTGGTCAGATGGGCCCCGAGGCGAATGCTAACGAGCCGATTTCGCAGCTGGAAATGAAAAAATACTATGCCTTGCAGGAAGCTCGTGGTGCTGAAGGGCCGACGCGGCCTATGCTTTCTGTGCAGAATCTTTCCGGTGCCGATCTGCAGCAGCGCTTGCAAGCTTCAGCAGAACGCTGGAAGGGCGCTCTTGAGATCCTTGCAACCCGATGAATGAGTATTGTCTTCCGGTGGAAGACGTAGTTCGACTGAACCGTCAACTCATCGGTCGGGATGGCAACCTCCTCGACCGCTCGAAACTTGAGTCAGCATTGGCCACCCCTTTACAGACCTTCGGCGGAGAGTACTTGCACCCATCTGCACTGGATAGGGCTGCAGCGTTGTTGCACTATCTGGCAAAGCGCATGCATTCGTCGACGGCAATAAGCGAATCGCCTGGGTATGTGCCTCCACCTATTTGAAAACGAAGGCTTTGGGCTGGGGCCAATCGCCGATGAAGAGATTGTGGAGCTCGTTGAAACCGTGGCCGCTGCGCGCGATAAGAAGGAAGGCTTCATTGCAGAATGGTTTGCTGAACGGTTGTTCTAGTTCGGTCTGGTTAGTTCCTGGAGTAGCGGTTAGTTGGTAGTGGCCACGCGCTTGGTCCACACGCTTCGGTCCGCGGTTTCAAAAGAGACGCGCACCGTTTTATCGCCGGGCTTTTCGCAGGTGAGCACCCGCTGATCGCTGCCCATGCGGCAATCCAGGTTATAGGACTGTTTGGTCACTGGGCTGCTGGCGGTGATATCTGCGTGGTATACCGCCGTTACTGTGGGATCTTTCGAACGCATGGTGTAGCTAGCCTGCATCGCGGCGTCAAAGACCGCGGCGGCGAATTCGCAGGAGGTTGCATCGCCGGCGTCGATGGAATCGCCAGACGAGGATGTGCCGCAGTAGCCGCCAATCTGGCCCACATTGATGTTGTGGTTGCCGCCGGCTGGCGGAGCGGGCTGATCCGGTTCGGTCTGTTTAGTGACCGTCTCGGTGCGGGGTTGCTTCGTGTCCTTCTCCGGGCTGGATTCTGCTTCGGCTTCGCCCGCGGCAGAGCTATTGTCCTGTGCGGTGGAGAAGGCTGGCTCGTTTTCCGGCGCGGAGTTGTTATCGGAATCGGAGCCGGAGCCGCAGGCGCTCACGGTGAGGCCAGCGGCGAGAAGGATGGACGCTACGGGGAATAAGGAAGGGCGCTGCATAGGGGATACTGTAGCGCCCTTTGGGGTGTGGTGCGGGGTTACTGCTCGATGCGGGCGGGTGGAACCGGCGCGCCCTCAGGCGGTAGCACCTTGGGATACTTCTTGGCGGTGCCAGAAGAAGTGGCGGCCGCGGTCGCGCCCGCGGAGGCGGTGTCGGCAGCGCTGGTGGGGGCAGGGCGGTGAGGGGAGGGGTCCCAGTGGGCGTCGACAAGCGTGCGCTGGCATACCCAACCCAAGGCCAAGATGGCCAGCGCGATAAGGGCAATGAAGAAAAGCCCCAGAGCGCCATCGGCGTGGATGGACCAGCCCAGCAGCAGGCCGAGCCAGCCAAAGTCGGCATCGCCGAAAGTGGTATTTGCGGAGCCGAAGGAACCCAGGACGCTGAGGAGGAATGCCGGCAGGAAGGTAATGATGAGGCCGTTGACAAAGGCGCCGAGTGCCGCGCCGCGGCGACCACCGGTGGCATTGCCGTAAACGCCGGCCGCGCCACCGGTAAAGAAGTGCGGCACGAGGCCCGGCAGAATCAGGGCCACGCCAAAGGCTGGGTTGAGCCAGGTGGAAAGCACGGCGAGGCCCACCAGGCCGCCCACGAAGGAAGAAATGAATCCGATGAGGACTGCATTCTGGGCATAAGGGAACACGATGGGCGCATCCAGCGCGGGAATCGCGCCGGGCACGACCTTGGCCGCAATGCCCTGGAACGCGGGCACGAGCTCGCCCAAAATGGTGCGTACGCCAAAGAGGATAACGGCCACGGCTACGCCGAACTGGAGGCCCTGGGTGACGGACTGCATCAAGAAATTGCCCACGTTGGTGGCGCCGTCAGGGAAGGCGGTAAAGGCTTCTTCCGAACCGGCGCGGGCGATGAATAGCACGGCGAGCACCACGTACATCAGCGCCATGGAGAGCGCGGTTGCCACCATAGAATCGCGCAAGAAGCGCAGGCCTTCCGGCAGCTTCAGGTCTTCAGTAGAGGGCGACATTTTCTTTCCCTTGCCGCCCACCAGCTTGCCGACGCCGCCCGCAGCCAAGTACCCCACAGTGCCGAAGTGTCCGATGGCAACGGAGTCATCGCGGGTGATTCGGCGGGTAAATGGGTGCGCGATAGCCGGCAGCGAGACCATGAGAATGCCGAGCAGGGCCGCGCCAAAGGCGATGACGACCCAAGACGAGTACCCGGCAGGGGCGAGCACCATAGTGAGAAGCGTGGCCATGAAGAGGACGTGGTGGCCGGTGAGGAATACATAGCTCATGGGCGTGAAGCGGGCGAGGAGCAGGGAGACCACAAAGCCGAGGATCATAATCCAGGCGACCTGGCTGCCGAACTGGTCTTGGGCAATGCCTACGATTGCCTCATTCGTCGGGACCACGCCTTGCGCGCCGGTGGCACCCGTAATCATGGCGCCGAGAGGCTCCAGCGAATCGGTGACGAGGCCCGCGCCGGCACCAATGAGCAAGAAGCCAAGCGTGGCCTTGATGGCGCCGCCAATGGTTTTACCGGTGCCGCGTCCCATCGCGGCCAAGCCGACCGCGGTGATGATGCCGATGAGGAATGCCGGTACGGAGAGAATCTCATTAACGAGGAAGTTTGCGATAGCAAGAAGAAAATCCATGAGGATGCTCCTTAGATGTCATAGAGCTCGCGCAGAGCCCCATCGATTTCAGACATAGAGGTGAAGTCTTGGATGACGTAGACGGGAACTCCGACGTCGCCCAGCGTTGCCGCGATTTCGCCTGAGGTGAGGAGGAAATCTGCCTCGCTCGCACGGCCCTTGGCGGAGATGGTGTCCGTGGCTTCTACGTTCAGGTATGGTCCCCAGCCCCATTCATCGAGAACCTGCTCGAGCGTGTTCTTAAGGAATAGCGAGGTTCCCAGGCCGTTGCCGCATACCGTGAGGATTTTTCCTTTAGAAGCAACAGAATCGGCGGCCTTTTGCTTCGCTGGGTGGGCCTTTGGCTCCGTCGGTGCTGCGGAAGTTGTGCGCTTCTTACTCGAAGTCGATGCCGTGAGAACTGCGCGGAGCTCCTCTTCAGATTCTGCGCGATCGAGCTCATCGCGCTTGGTGGCTAGCAGCTTTGCTAGCTGCTTCATCGCTTGCAGATGCTCGGAATCACTCCGTGCGGCAAACGCTACGACGAGGTCTACAGGGTCATTGGATTCGTGCCCGAATTCCACCGGCTTATCCAGGCGCACCCACGACAGTGAGGTTTCTTTTACTGCCTTCGAAGGGCGTGCGTGCGCAAAAGCGAAACCTGGGGCCACCACGATATATGGGCCCGTTTCTTCCACGGAGCGCACCATAGCCTCGGTGTATTCCGCGGTAATTGTGCCGGCTTCTTTCAGTAGTGATCCCGCCAACCGGATAGCTTCTCGCCAGTCCTTGGCAGTGCCGTGCAGCTCTACCGCGCCGGGCGCTAAGAGGGAATCTAGTGTGGCCATATGTATCTCCCATCACAGAAATAGTGACATCAGGGTGAATGTCACTCATGATTCTAAGCCGTAGTGAAACGGGAGGTAAAAGCAGGGGTAACGTTTGCACTGGGGCGGTTGGTGCTGCAGTAGAGACGGCCGAATTGGTTCTATAGGCCTTTAGCGTGGTCGCAATGCAAGGGGGAGAGCGTGTGTTCTCGGAAAAGACCGGAACTCGAAATGGACTCGTGCTAATGGGCGGAAATGAGAAATCCCTGTTGGTGCGGGGAGAAACACAGCTAAAGTGCTGTTTTGAGCACTACAACAGGCCCCTCCCGTTGGATACAGGAGGGAGCTGGATTCGCCTGTCAAGTACTGCCTACCTCAGTGAGAAATAGGCCCGATTTCACTTCAGACTTTGTATCTCGGCGGGCTTAGGTTTCTGTAGTAGCTAGAACGGGAGATTTACGTGCGTTGTATACGGGCAGTTAATCGAGCTCGAAAGTTTGGCGGCCGATTTCGTCTTGGCTGAAGGACTTAGTCGCGACAAGCTCCACAGGTGTAGTTAAATCATCGAGCTCGTAGGCTATTGTGCCGGCAATAGTGCCTCCCTTTTTAATCTGCTCCAGCTGAGTATCGGAAGTTTCAGGATCAAAATAGGAACCGAGGTCGAGCTCGTTTACCTTATTCGGATCATTGTCTTGGATGGCGGTGAAGTACACGACAAAGTCGGTGGTAGTTAGGGTTTCATCCGTCTTATTCGTTACGTCATAGTTAAAGACGAGAAGTGGCTTTTCACCTATTTCGTTGCCGGGCTCACCAGGTTTAACAACACGGTGATCGGTAATTTCGAACTTGGCGGCTGGAACATCCAGAACTCCGTCTTTAAAGGATTGGCTAAAATCTGTGCTCTTTAGCTCATTAACGGTTGTCGGATCATCCTTCACCTTCTTCATATGTGTGGTGAATTCCTTATCTTCAATCGCGACCTTGAAAGTTAAGGTGTCGTCTTCGATAGAGAAGTCTTTCTTATCGGACGAAGCGGTCATCCACTCAGAGGCGGTGGCAACGGTATCGCGGTTTGAGGAAACGGTTTCACCGGAGGCAGCGGCTTGAGCGTCAAAGGTGCCGATCCAGTAGATCATGCGATTTTCGCCGTTGTCCATGACCCATTCGATGGTGATGACGTCATCGGTGATGCTGGCTTCCATCCAGCCATCTTCAGAAGCGCTGTCCTCTTGCTTCCACGTTCCAATGGCGGACTTCGCATCGGCCTGTGCATTGGACGTGGAATTGTTGGAGCCGTCTTCCTTTGGTTTGTCGCTGCTGCTATCTGAGCAGGAAGTAAGCGTGAGTGCAGAGACGAGGATGAGAGAAGAGAGTAGTTTGCGCATAATTAACTTCTACCCTCAGGGGGTAGGAAGCGTACAAATACTCAATAGCGAAGGGGGCAAATTGGTCTTTGGCCACTCTTTGACTAATCTTTTGAGGGCAGAGAATCGCCCTAGTGGGCGGGAAATCTGCGTGGGGCTATAGCTCAGTCGGTTAGAGCTACGGACTCATAATCCGTTGGTCGCGGGTTCGAGCCCCGCTGGCCCCACGGTTAAAGGGAGGCGTCGGCAAGCAGTGCCGGCGCCTTTAATCTTTGGTGTGCACGCGGTCTGCAAAACCCAGCTGGACGGTGATTTCGAGCCGAGCACCAATCGCGGAATCGTCTGCAGGGCAGGAGAGATTCTTGTGGTTAGTGGAGATGATGCAATGCAGAACGTGCTTGTCGCCAGAAACTGGGTCCTTCGCGGTAATATCGCTTTACCGCGCTGGGGTAACGGAGGGATCGGGGGCCTCTAACTGGTAGGTCGCCTTCATTGCACGCTTATAAGTTTCCATGGCAAAGGCGCAGTTGGTGTCATCCTGGGCGGTGATAAGCGCGTAGTCGCGGACGCCGCAGTCGCCGCCGATTTGTTGGGCAAGGTCGGGGTCGGGGTCGCTTTCTGGGGCGTCGGCAAGCGAGGCTTGCTCATCCTCGCTGCTGTGCGCGGCAGGGTCGGCAAAGCTAGGCTCGTCTGCCTCGGGCTGGGAGGAACAAGCGCTAAGCACAGCAATGTAGAGCAAGGGGAGATACTTTTTCATAATGCGTAGAGATAGGGAGACAAAAACATTTAGTATAGCCGAGCTGCGCATTTGGGTGTGCTAATTGCGCATGGGCGGGCGGTGAAGTCTAATAACCATATGGTTGAAGTGGATCCGCTCATTGAATCTCTCTACCGCTGGTCCGATATCAGCGGCGTGCTGCTGATGGGAATCATCGGCGGCACCATGGCGCGCAAGCGCGGTTACGATATCATCGGCTTTTTCTTCATTGCGATGTTCTCCTCCTTAGGTGGTGGCATGGTGCGTGACGTGCTCATCAACCGCGGCACGGTGGCGGCCATGAGCCAGCCCGAGTACCTGTACTTGGCTTTTACCGGTGCGTTGATTGCCCGCTTTGTCTATTTCAAGGGCAAGACCTGGGATTATCTGCAGGCGCATGGCGACGCCGTCGTTTCCGGCCTCTGGGCCGCCACCGGCGCGGTGAAGGCCATTACCTACGGCCTGCCATTGATCCCATGCATCATGATGGGCGTGTTTACGGCCACGGGTGGATCGATGATTCGTGACATCGTGATGGGGCGCGAGCCGAGCGTCTTTGGTGATAACCAGCCGACGGTTATCCCGGCTGTTGCTTGCGCTGTCATCGTCTTGGTGGGCCACCACTTCGACATGATGGCGGTGGGCATGATTATTGGGCCGTTGGTCTCTATCTTCTTGGCGCTGTTGGGCATTTGGGCTGGGTGGCGTGTGCCGGCCTACCAGGATTGGGCGCCGATTAATCACACTGCTGCTCAGGTTAAAGTGTTGGCCAAGAAAGCCGAAAATAAAAGCCGTGCAGTGGGCCGCCGCCTAGAACCGCACCGCCTACGTTCTTGGCGCCACCGCCAGATGGAGGCCGCGCTGCAACGCCGCATTGAAAAGGAAGTGCGCTCCGGCAAGCGCCGTAAGGAGGCCGCTGCGGAGGCCAGCGAGTTTATGGAGTCTTTCGAGTCTGATGTGGATCAGCTCAGCGCAGTGGTAGCAGAAGGCGATGATACGGACTTCGGCGTGGACCTCACCGGTGACTCCTACGAAGCGGAGGAACAGGCCTCTAACGAAGAATCGCAGCGCCTGCTCGATACCATCTTGGAAGATGACAAGCTTACTGATGAGCTCATCGATCGGCTCATGAAGCGCTATAACTCCCGCGATTAGACGCCGGGCAATCCGTGCAAGGGCCTTTGGGATCTTGCCTGGTGGCTGGCAGTGAACTGGCATCCAGTTTTCAGCTCTGCGGCCTACGGTAGAGGCATGAACCTGAAGTATTACTTCTACGAGCTGTGGGGCCTTTTCGTTGACCACGGCTTGCCGCTTATTGCGCTGCTGCTGATCGGTATTTTGATACCGCGCGTTGGCAGGCTGGCAATCCGCATCATAGAGCGCCGCCTCGATGAAGATGAAGAATCCACCAAGGCGCGCCTGGCGCTGACCGGCGCGCTGGTCTACATCGTGCAGGCCATCGCGTACTTCCTTATCATTTGGGCCGCGCTGACCAATCTCGGCGTGCCTGCAGTAGGCGCGGCAGTGCCGGCGACGATAGTCTCGGCCGCCGTAGGCTTTGGTGCCCAATCCATCATCGCGGACTTTCTTTCTGGCTTTTTCATCCTTTCGGAAAAGCAATTCGGCGTAGGCGATTACGTCAGCTTTGATGGTGTGACCGGCGTAGAAGGCACCGTGGTGATGCTGACCCTGCGCACCACCAAGGTGCGCACGCCTACCGGCGAGCTGGTCACCGTGCCCAATAGCTCGGCCGGCGCGGTAACAAACTATTCCCAAGAATGGTCGCGCGCTGTGGTCAACTTCGACGTGCCCGTGCAAGAGGGCGAGACCTTACCGGAGATCACGCGCCGGGTGCGCACCATCTCCGAGCAGGCAATTCGCGAGCCATCCATCGCCGTAGACGTCAATGGCGAGCTGGAGGTGCTGCCAGCCACCCAGTTGGTTGCCCCGCAGGCCGCCGGCCAATCGTGGCACGTGACCTACCGCGTGCTGGTCACCGTTAACCCCGCCCGCCAATGGGCGGTGGAGCGTGCCATCCGTTCGGCGCTGCTCGCGGAATTCTGGGATCACTACAACGTGGCTGACTTGGACGAAATTCAGCGCCCGTTGACCCCACCGCAAGGAAATACCGCGGCTCAAGAATCCGTCAAGGATGCTTCCACAGCCGGCAAGGATTCCCACCCGGAAACCAACGTGGAGCCTCGCCCGGCCGAAAAACCGGAAGAGGAAGCCGGCCGAGAAAGCGATGGCCCCGGAAGGCCCGCCCTGTCTGATGACGACCAAGAACCTGAACCTACCCAGGGAATCTGGCGTTCTTTAGAGACCAATACCAGGTTCCAAAAGATCGCCACCTTTGGCGGCCGAGTGCGCGGCTCCACCACGGGGCTTATCCTCGTCTTGTTCGTCGTCGGTGCTTTGACCCTGGCTTCGAGCAACCCGGACGGTGCCGACGCTGGCTGGCTCTCGCCCGAGCATTGGCGCAATAGTGGCAAGGAAACCTCCTCCTCGCAGCCTGCCGAAGCCCCCAGCTCTACCGCACCTACCGAAGAAACCACCGAAACCGGCACACAGAGCGAGCCAAGCGAGGAAGGCGCGGCTCCTTCTGCGGCCACCAACCCGCAGGGCACTGAAGGTGCTGGGGTGGCGGATGCTCCTTCCGACGCCGGGCGGGGAACAGACGCTACCGGCAATGCCTCACCAGCCCCGAGCGCTGCCACCGGCGCAGACAACGCAGGGACCGACTCTGATAATGGTTCTGGCAAGGCACCGAATGTACGCAGCGATGCCGGTGACGGTACCCAAGCTTCCGGAACGGCCGGCAGCACGGGCATAGAGATCCCGGCAGAGCCGCGCTAGTAGGGGTGGCCTTCTACAGTAAGCCGGTCTGTCCAGCGCTCATTATTAGGCGAGGTGAAGCTGGCATAAACGCCGGTGTCGTTATCCTTTTGGCAATAGAATGCGCGTACGTCTGAGCCGATGGCGCAGAACAGATTATAAGTCTGTTTGGTCTGCGGGCTTACCGCAGAAATGCGGGTGTTATAGGAGCCATTGACCATCTTATTGCGGTGCGTATAGGTAAACGTGTGGGTGATGGCTTCATCAAAAATCGCACCGGTGAACTCGCACGAGGTGTGCTCACCCGCATGGATGCTATCGCCCTGGTTGGTGTAGCCGCACTTGCCACCTATTTGTCCAGCGTTGATGTTGTGATTCCCCTTCTCTGGTGCGGGTGAGTGTGCGCCGTTCCCGGCTTCGGGCGCGCTTTCCTCATCATCTTGATTGCCTGCGCTTTCGTCATTGTCAACGGTCTTGGTGACCGTAGTGGGCGCGTCGGATTCTTGCTGCTGGCTAAATATTGGTTCCGCATCATTAGAAGCTTGTTCATCATTGGAGCCGCAGGCGCTAAGGCCGGTAATGGACAAGGCGGCGAGAATGAAGGCAGAGGCGCGTTTGAGCATGGGAAATATCAGAGGGGGTCGGCGAAGTGTACGGGGAAGACTTTAACATTTTCGCGGTGCTTCTAACGTGCATAAATGATCTGTATTGGCGGAGATGAAATAGTGCGCTTCGGCTGCGCGTTGCACTGGGCATGACTTCACTTTTCGAACCACTGGAACTTGGCCGATTCAAGCTAGATAACCGCGTCACCATGGCGGCACTGACCCGCCAGCGTGCAGGCGAAAGCGGTGTACCTACCGAGCTGCACCAGAAGTACTACTCGCAGCGTGCCACGGCTGGTCTGGTGGTTACGGAGGGAACCTTCCCGGCGTGGACCAACCGCGCATTCCCGGGCCAGGCAGGCATTGCGACCGACGAGCAGGCAGAAGGCTGGCGCGCCGTCGCAGACCGCGTGCACGAGGAAGGCGGCACCCTGTTCATGCAGATCATGCACGGCGGCCGCACGAGCCACCCGGACCTGATTGACGGTGCGAACCCGGAGGCGCCGAGCGCCTTTGATTGGGGCGGAACCGTGCGTGGCTTCGCTGGCAAGATGGACGCGCCGGTGCCGCGCGAGCTGAAGAAGGAAGAGCTGCCGCGCATCGTGGACGAATTCCGCCAGGGCGCGCGCCGGGCTATTGATGCTGGTGTCGACGGCGTGGAGATCCACGGCGCCAACGGCTACCTGCTGCACGAGTTCATGGCGCCATCTGCCAATAAGCGCGAGGATGAATTCGGCGGCAGCCCGGAAAATCGCTGGCGCCTGCCAGAGATGGTCATCCGCGCCGTGGTGGAGGAGATCGGTGCCGACCGCGTTGGCGTGCGTTTCTCCCCGGCACACAACGTGCAGGGTGTCATCGAAGACGATCAGGAAGACATGCTGGCTACCTACGGCGGGCTTCTCGACGCCCTGGCGCCGCTGAACCTGGCCTATGTGTCCTTGCTGCATGGCGAGCCGGACAGCGAGCTCATCGCCACGCTGGCGCAGAAGGCACGCGCAAACGGCGTGACCAAGGTGCTCATGAATGATGGCTTCCCCACGATTACCTCCAAGGAGGATGCCCAGCGCGAAATCGAGCTGGACTACGTGGATGCCGCAGTGGTCGGCCGCCGGCTCATCGCGAACCCGGACCTGGTGCGCCGCTGGCGCGAAGGCCTCGAGCTCAACGAGCCGGACCAGGATACGTTCTACCTGGGCGGCGAGCGTGGCTACATCGACTATGAGTATGCCGCGGACTAGGGAAGAATCCGCGGCACCAAAGGGGGCCCGAAAGGCGGGCGAGTGATAGGTAGTGAAATTCCCCAGAGAGAGGGCATTTCACTATTACTATCGAAGGTGTACTACTCGTTCGTTAACATCGAGTACCTGTCATGTGACAGAACTTACAACTACGTGGTGTAGCCCTCACCCGGGCGCCAGGTCATGGTCACGGCCTCGCGCACCGGGGACTTGGCGGTGAGCAGGTTATCCACGCGCAACCAGTGCATTTCCGCCGAATCCGGGCGCACGGTGACATAGCTGTAGCCGTGGTGGTCCAGATCCACGTGGCGGGTGTGCGGGTTGGCGCCCATCAAGTAGCGCTCGGCCAACTTGGAAAGCTCATTGCCCTCCGGCAGCTTCAGCTGCTCGTTCACGTTCGGCGCAGACACGGAGGCGCAGACCATCTCGGCGCCGAAAATGCGGCCATCCTTGCTGATATTGTGCGCCCACTCGGAGTGGATATCGCCGGTGACAAAGAGGGTGTGGGAGTCGTGCTTAGAGAGGGCGTCGATAAGCAAGCGGCGCTCCGCCGAGTAACCATCCCACTGGTCGCCGTTGACCGGAATGCCGGTGATATTGGAAGACAGCGAGGAAGAGACCGGCTTGGTCTTGTCATCTTGTTGCAGGGTAGCCAGGTTCATGGGGGAGAACATGACGGAATTGCCCAGCATATTCCACTTGGCAGAAGAGGTCTCAATCTTATTGAGCAGCCAGTTGTACTGCTCAGAGCCGAGCATCGTGCGGCCTTCAGCGGCCATCTTGCGCGGGCCAAAGCGCACCTGCTCATCGCGGTAGGTGCGCAGATCCATCATGGTTAGCTCCACCAGATCGCCGAAG
Organism: Corynebacterium sp. ACRPJ; assembly: GCF_022347345.1. Lineage (NCBI taxonomy): Bacteria > Bacillati > Actinomycetota > Actinomycetes > Mycobacteriales > Corynebacteriaceae > Corynebacterium > Corynebacterium sp. ACRPJ. The sequence continues at coordinate 3,615 of NZ_JAKRNC010000009.1, read as the reverse complement.
GTCAGGCTGCGGTAGAGGTGGCCCTGCTCGGATGGGTTGGTCGCACGCACCGGCATCCACTCAAAGTAGGCCTGCATCGCGGCCTTGCGGCGGTCCAGGAAGGCTCCTTCCTTGCCCTCGGTGTGGTTCTCGGCGCCCTCGCGCCAGTTATCGTTGGCCACCTCGTGGTCATCCCACACCACGACCCACGGCAGCGCACCGTGTGCGGCCTGCAGGTTCTCATCGGTGCGGTAGCGGCCAAAGCGGATGCGGTAATCCTCCAGCGAGATAATCTCGTGCGCCGGGTGGTGCAGGCGCACCGGGCCATAGCCGGCGTATTCGCGCTGCGGATACTCGTAGATATAGTCGCCCAAGAAAATCATGTAATCCAGCTGGTCCGCGCGGCCGCGCTGGGCAATATCGCCATAGGCATTGAAGAAGCCGGACTCCCAGTTAGCGCAGCTAGCCACCCCAAAGGTGAGCTCCTCCGGGGAGGCGCTCAGCGCCGGGGCGGTCTTGGTGCGGCCGACGGGCGAGTACTTATCCTGCGCCTTAAAGCGGAAGAAGTATACGGTCTCCGGCTCCAGGCCATGCGGGTCCACGTGCACGGTGTGGTCCTGGCTGGCGTCGGTGGTCACCTCGCCCTGCTTAACGACGTCCCTAAAGTCCTCATCCTTGGCAATTTCCCACTCCACCCGGGTGGCCTCGCCCAGCCCGGATCCCGGCATGGCATCGGCATCCGGTGTCACGCGGGTCCACAGGATGACCGAATCCGGAATCGGGTCACCCGAGGCCACACCGTGGAGGAAGGGCCGCTCGCCTAGCTTCGGCTCCACCATGTGCTGCTCCACGCGCGGCGAGAGGCTGCTTTGTGCGTTGGCGGCTGCACCGGACAAAGCGATGGCGGCACCGGCGGTACCGGTGGATTGCAGGAAGCGGCGGCGGTTAACTGCGCTGCCCGTGTTCTTAGAATTATTAGACATGGTTGAAAGTTTTCTCATGTCTAATGGGTGTGCAACCGTTTCCTGCCCGATTCCATAAAATGTTCTTGTTGTTTTAACCGGTGGTTTACTTGAGTGGCCTCCTGTGGTCCTGACGCGTCTGGCGGGTGGGTGGTTTCGAGGGGCTTTCGCCGGCTTTTGTGGCTTAGGTCCATTCTGATCGGGCTGATTTGAGGCCTTTAGGGCTGAATTGAGGGGTCCATTCGCTCAGATCGGCCCGATCACCTTGGACCTAAGGTGTGCGGGGCCCTGTAGACCTAAGGTATGTGGGATTCGTGGGCCCAAGGCGTGCGGGGCCCAGTAGGCCAAAGGAGTGACCGGCTCGAAAAGGTGCGCCCACAGCGGTCCAGTGCTTCCGAATGAGGCTCAGTAGGCTAGAGAGTATGAGTGAATTTAGCCAAATTAGCCAGTGGCCCGCGGATACGGTGGCCGGAGCCTTGCTGCACCGGGGCGAAGTGAAGGAAACGGTGGGGGATACCGCCTGCGAGTTTCCGGTGGCATCGGTAACCAAGCTGGTCGCGGCCTACGGCGTGATGCTGGCCGTGGAAGAAGGAGCCGTGGAGCTTGAGCAGCCGGCCGGCCCGGAAGGCTCCACGCTCGAGCACCTGCTTGCACACGCCTCTGGCATTTCCTTTGATTCCCGGGAGCCGCAAAAGCCGGTGGGCGAGCGCCGCATCTACTCCTCGGCCGGTTATGAGTGGGCCGCCGATACCGTGGCTGAAGCTACGGGCATGGACTTTGCCGAGTACCTGCGCGAAGGCATACTGGTCCCGCTGGGCATGGAGTCCACCCGGCTTGAAGGCTCGGCCGGGCACGGTTTGATCTCCACGGTGGAGGACCTCTCAGCCTTTGCCGCGGAAGTCCAGAATCCACAACTCCTGCACCCCTCCACCGTGGCCGATATGCGCCGCGTCCACTTCGGCGGCCTGCGCGGCATCGTTCCGGGCTACGGCAGCTTCAAAGACTGCACCTGGGGTCTAGGCTTTGAAATCCACGGCGATAAGGATCACTGGATGGGCGCCCTGCCTGCCGACGCCGTCGGTCACTTCGGCATGTCCGGCACCTACCTCTGGGTCGCCGGCGACTATGCCATGGTCGCGCTTACAAACCGCGACTTTGGCGAATGGTGCAAGCCGCTCTGGAACGATACGAATACCGCCATCTGGAACTCTTTATAATCTGCCGGCTGTGGCGAAGCGAGCGCCTTCCACTGGGGGGGGTGTTCCTATATAGGTTGTCAACCTCGCGGGTGGAGAAATCGGGGGCGGATTCTCTCTACGGGGTTGTTTGGTCGTGTGGTTTTCGGGCATGCCTGCTAGCCGACTGGGTTTTCCCAGTCGGCTGTTTCGTTCTTGGTGTTTAGGCTGCGATTCCTTCCTGTTGTAAGGCGGGATCGCGGTAGCGCTCGTGGTTGCGCATCATGGCGTAGAGGACGTTGAGCCGTCTGCGGGCTAGTGCCACTACTGCGGCGTTGTGTCTCTTGCCATCACGGCGCTTTCGTTCATAGAATTGCCGGGAACGCTCGTGGAATCTGATGGATGCAAAAGATGATTGCCATAGGGCGTTCTTTAATTTTTTATTGCCGGCGCGGTTCAGTGAGTTCGACATGATCGAGGTTCCGGACTGATTCGTTCGGGGCGACAAACCAGCGTAAGAGGCCAAGTGCCCAGCTGACGGAAAGTCGGACATGTCGCCCGCGGTCATGAGAATTTGTGCTGCCGTCTTTGGTCCGATTCCTGGCATGGATAGCAGGATTTGAGTGTGGGGGATGTCGTTGATGAGCTCGATGACTTCCTGCTCGATTTGTTTGCGATGTTCGAGTTTTAAGAGTGCGTCTTTCGCCGACATTGCTATGCCCATTTCGGCATAGTGCGCACCTGCAATGGTGACTGTTTGCTCAGAGATAGCAGCGAATATGGCATCGAGGACAGGTTCGGGATTGCGTGCCTTATAGCGTCGAGCAAAGGCAGCTGCCTTGGCTTTTCCGAGGCGTTTTATCTTGGTCGGTCCGCCGTAGCGTGCAAGTAGGTGCAGAACCCACTTGCGGTGGATTATCTGACCGCGAAGGGCCTGTTCGAATTGCGGGTAGCAGCCTACTAGTGCACTTCGAATCTGATTGATGAGCCTGGTGTAGGACCGCGCTAAGTCTTCGTCGATGCCGTTGAGGACTTTCAATTGGAGGAAGGCTTCTTCGACACGGTCGACGCTGCGGAGGGACTCCGGAAGGTTCTTTGCAGCGTGGGCAATGATATAGGCGTCCCGGATATCAGTTTTGGCATTGCCAGCGTGGATGCGTGAGAGTTGACGCATAGCCAAACCGGGAAGGTAGCGCACGTCGATTCCGATATCTTGAGCAACTGCGACAGTTAGTCGACCAATGTTATTTGGCTGGTCCACGACGACAAGGACTTTGTGGTCGTGTGCGCTGAACGTTGAAAACAGTGTGCGCAGGGATTTTTCGTTTTGGTTGATGCGCTTAGATAGCACCTGGGTGCCGTCGATATCTAAGACGCAGAGAGTGTCTGATGGTTTGTGTGTGGGAACCGATCCCGCATAAGGAGATAAGCCAGAATGACTACTGTGGCGAGACGAGATCCGGCCGATAAGGCCAAGATTGATGCGATTGAAAAGAAGC
>NZ_JAKRNC010000008.1:0-126630 GCF_022347345.1 Corynebacterium sp. ACRPJ | reverse complement strand
TTGAGGCTGCGGTTGCTTTCGAGGAGCTCACCTCTACTGAGGTCAACAAGGATGGCAAGGACACTCCGGATACCACTCCGGAGAAGCCGAACGACGTTGCTGAGCACAAGGACATCAACGACGAGAACCAGACTGTGACTTCCGAGGATTCTGAGAAGACTCCGAAGATCACCACTAACGCGGACTTCGAGAAGGGTTCCCACGCAGTTGTTGCTGGTGCCAAGATTGTTGACGAGGTTTCCTACGAGGGTCTGGTTCCGGGTAAGGAATACACCCTGAAGGCTGAGCTCATTAACAAGAAGGACGGCAAGTCTGTTCTGGGCAAGGGTGAAGCTACCTTCACCCCGAAGAAGTCCAAGGGCATGGAGCCTGTCACCATCACCGTTAACGATGATGTGAAGGAGCCTGTCCAGGCTGCGGTTGCCTTCGAGGAGCTCACCTCCACTGAGGTCAACGACAAGGGTGAGGACACCCCGGACGTAACTCCGGAGAAGCCGAACCACATTGCTGAGCACAAGGACATCAACGATGAGGATCAGACCGTAATCTCCCACGAGGTTCACGATCAGGACACCCCAGACGGTTCTTCGGATGGTTCCTCTAACGGTTCTTCCCATGGTTCCTCCAAGGGCAAGACTCCGTGGTGGCTCATCCTGATTCCGGGTATCGGCCTGGGCAAGATCATCAAGGATCACCACGACCACAATGACCACGGCAGCCACAACGGTGGCCACGGTGACAACACCGGTAACCACGATGGTGGCAACGGTAAGCACACCGACGGCCACAATGGCGGCAATGGTCACGAGGACAAGGGTCAGGATGTTCCTCAGGGCGGCAACTCTGACAATGGACACGGCCGTGGCGTCGAGGTCCAAGGTCAGGAACCTGAAGAGACTGGCAACGCACTGCCATCCAACGCCGAGCGCGTTGAGATTAAGTCCGTACCGTCCGGCGCAACCGAGCTTGAGCCGGGTATGCAGGATTACATCAAGTAGTCCATAAGCATCGGTGAGGCGGCCCGCGGGTCGCCCCACCGGGGTTGAGACTTAAACACCAAAAATCCCCTCCAGGGTGTGACTGCACACGCTGGAGGGGATTTGCATATAACCTGCACAAGGTAGACAAATCGAGGAAGTAGAGGAAGCTAGCTATGGGAAAGCACGCGCAACCACAGCAGCCAGAAGACAATGGAATGTCGCAGTATCCGGCGAGTGGGGAAGAAGGGGGCGTCGACAAGCGGGGCATGGGCCGTGGCAAGCTGATCGCTATTATCGCGGCCATCATTGCGGTGGCGTTGGTCTTGCTGCAGGTAGTGCTGTACCTGGCGCGCGATGATGAGGATGAGGCCGGCTCGGCGCCGGAGACGGTGGCCAGCGAGAGCGCACCGGAGGAATCCGGGCCGAAATCCGATGCCTTCGTGGATGATTCGGGCCAGCAGGAGCACGAGTATGAGGCCGCGCCTGGTGAGTTCAAGGGCTTTGAGGGCATGTCCGTGGGTATCGATGGCGAATATGCGGCCGTAGACCCCGTACAGGTCACGGACCAGGGCGTGCTGCTTCCGCCACACGACGTCACCCGCGTGGGCTGGTACTCCGCCTCCGCTGTGCCGGGTGAGCCGGGCAACGTGGGCTCGAGTGTGATTACCGGCCACATTAACTACCAGGGCCAGGGAACCGGTTATGCGGAGAAGTTCACCAAGCTGAAGAAGGACCAGGAATTTACCGTGGTCATCGACGGCCAGGAGCGCACCTTCCGCGTAACTGAGGCGCCGTACCGCCTGCCTAAGGGCTCCGGATTCCCGGACGTGGTTAATGATAAGGAAGGCGAGAACCGCCTGGTTCTCATTACCTGCGGCGGCCAGTTTGTTGGCGGCGCGCTGGGTTATGAGGACAACATCATTACCGTGGCGGAGCCGGTAGGCGAGCCAGAGCAGCCCGCCGAGCAGCCGGCAGGGGAGGCTCCGGCCGAAGCCCCAGCCGAGGCACCGGCTGAGGCACCTGCAGCCTAGGCTGAACCTTTTAAGGCGCCCTGTGGAATTGCCCACAGGGCGCCTTTGCTTATCCGGCTCACCTGGCATGTAGGTGGTGGGGTTGGGGCCTAAATATGAAATAATTTAGGGCAGTAAACGCCGCTGCCTGCGGCTTAGAAGGAGCATTTTCATGGATAATCCAGGCGAGATCGCCGGTCATATTGGCACGCCGCTGACCAGCAATGCCACCAAGGTATTGCTGCTGGGCTCGGGCGAGCTGGGCAAGCAGCTGGCCATGTCCTTCCAGAACCTGGGCTTGGAGGTCCACGCGGTGGACTCGTATGCGGGCGCGCCGGCGCACCAGGTGGCGCAGTTTAGCTACGTCGCCGATATTAAGGACACCGGGCGCATCCTGCAGCTGGCCCAAGAGATTCAGCCGCACTTTGTGGTTCCAGAGGTAGAAACCGTTGCGGTAGAAGCGCTGGAGGAGATGGAAGCGCATAGCGACGCCATCGTGGTCCCCTCCGCCCGCGCCTGCGCCATGACGCAGGACCGCCAGTGCGTGCGCGAGGTGGCGGAGAATATCGGGCTGCCGGTTTCCGCGTATCGCTTTGCTAGCTCCGTGGAGGAGCTCGAGGAAGCGGTGGGGGAGCTGGGCTTTCCGTGCATTATTAAGCCGGATGTGTCCACCTCCGGCAAGGGCCACATGATTGCTCGCGACGAGGAGGATGTGCGCACCGCATGGGAGACTGTGCGGCGCGTGTCCTCGGATTCGCAGCGCGTGGTGGCCGAGCGCTTCGTGGACTTTGACCTCGAGGTCACCCTGCTGGCTATCCGTTCCATCGATCCGGCGACGGGCAAGTTGGCCACGTGGTTTAGCGAGCTTATCGGTCACCGCCATGAGCGCGGCGACCTTGTGGAGGAGTGGCAGCCTACCGGCATGAGCGAAATCGCGCTGGAAAACGCACGCTCGGTGGCCGCGCGCATCTCTAATGAGTTGGGCGGGCGCGGCGTGTACTGCGTGGAGCTCTTCGTTTCGGGCGATGATGTGTACTTTTCCTCCGTGTCCCCGCGGCCCTCGGATACGGCGATGCTGACCTGCTATACCCAGCGTTTTTCCGCCTTTGACCTGCATGCGCGCGCGATTTTGGGCTACCCCATCGACGCCACCCTGGTCACCCCTGGCGCCAGCGTGGTCATCCACGCGGACGAGGAGTTAAATGAGGTGGCCTATACCGGCGTCGCCGCGGCCCTCAACTACGCCGAGACGGACGTGAAGCTCTTTGGCAAGCCCGGGGCCTACAAGGGCCGTCGCATGGGCTTGGTGTCTGCCACCGCGGAAAGCGCGGAGGAGGCGCGCGACCGCGCAGCACTAGCGGCGCACAAGATCGAGGTGACCTCCACGCCGGGCCTTTTGGCCCAGGGTGGTGCGCGCGGCATCGAGCCGGAGGCGGATAACGTTCCCGATATCGAGGTCGTGGAATACGAGGGCGGCGTGGAGCTCGACCCGAAGCTTGCCTCCGGCGTGGATGACGCCGACTAGGAAGCGGGGCGCAGCATCGGCTGGTGAGGGACTCCCTCGTCGTCGAATAGCTCGCCTACCGGAGTAAAGCCAAAGCCGGCGTAATAGTCCACGAGGCCGGCCTGCGCCTCCAGGTAGAGCGGCTGGCCTGGGTGCATGCGCTCGCCTAGGTCGACGGCCGCTTGGAAGAGTTCGCGGCCGAGGCCCGTGCCGCGCGCGGCGGGCGCGAGTGCGAAGCGGCCGATTTGGGCGCCGGCGGCGTCGGCAAGCGCGGCGTCAGTGGGCGCGGCCGGAAAGACGCGGGCCGTGCCAAGCAGCTCGTGGGTGTCTGCGTCCCAGGCCAGCAGGTGCACGGTCTGGGGATCGGCGTCGGTGGCGTCAATCTCGGCGTATGGGCAGCGCTGCTCGTGCACAAAGACGTCCACCCGCAGCTTGTAGAGCTGGTGGACGTCCAAGGCCGCCAGCTGCCCCAGGGGCGCGGCGGAAATGATATGCGGCACGGATTAGGCCTGCGGGCCGGCGTGCTTGACCATCTCGTCCCACTCGACGATCTTGATGCGCTCGCGGCCGTGCGGCTCGCCAGCGGCGCGCTCGGCGGCATCCAGGCGGTGCCAGCCCTCCCAGGTGGTCACGGCGATATCGCGGGAAGCCAGGAAGTCCAGGATATCCTGCGGATCGCGCTTGGTGGCCGGCTCTAAGTCGCCTGCCTTGTAATCGGCGATGAGCATGGTGGTGGTGTCCTTGGCATCGGACTTGGTATTGCCAATCAGGCCTACTGGGCCGCGCTTAATCCAGCCGGTGGTGTAGAGGCCAGGGAGCTTCTCGCCGTCGACATTGGCCAGCACGTGGCCGCCGTCGTTAGGCATGGTGGCCTGGGTCTCGTCGAAAGGTACGCCGTCGACGGACTGCGGGTGGTAGCCCACCGCGCGGTAGACGGCCTGCACCGGCCACTCGGTGAACTTGCCGGTACCGGTTACGGAGCCATCGCCATTGAGCTCGGTGCGCTCGGTCTTGATGGCGGTGACGTGGCCGTCCTCGCCCAATACCTCTACCGGGGACTCGAAGAAATGGATGTAGAGCTTGTGCGGGGCATCGCCCGGCTCGCGCATGGCGTAAGACTCGAGGGTCTGGCATACCAGGTCGGTGGACTTGGCGGTGCGGCGGGCCTCTTCGGAGGCGGCGTCATACTCGATGTCCTCGGGGTTGACGATGACCTCGATGGTCGGGGACTCGTCCAGCTCCTTGAGCTCCTTCGGCGTGTACTTAGCCTGCGCCGGGCCGCGGCGGCCGAAGACGTGGACCTCCTTGGCGCGGTTCTTCTTCAGCGCCTCATAAACGTTATCGGGGATCTCCGTCACGAGCAGCTCGTCCGCGGTCTTAGCCAGGATGCGGGAGACGTCGAGGGAGACATTGCCCACACCAACCACGGCGACGGACTCTGCGGAGAGATCCCAATCGCGTTCGAAGTTGGGGTTGCCGTCATAAAAGCCCACGAATTCGCCGGCGCCATGGTTGCCCTTGAGATCCTCGCCCGGGATGCCCATGCGCTTATCGGCGGTAGCGCCGGTGGCGAAGATAATGGCGTCATAATACTCGCGCATCTCCTCGACGGTGATGTCCTTGCCCACCTCGATATTGCCTAGGAAGCGGATCTCTTCCTTTTCCATAACGTTGTGCAGGGACTGCACGATGCCCTTAATACGCGGGTGATCCGGTGCCACGCCGTAGCGGATCAAACCGAACGGCGTCGGCATCTTTTCAAAAAGATCGATCTGCACATCGAGGTCGGATTTCACTAGAAGGTCAGAGGCGTAAATGCCTGCCGGGCCGGAGCCGACCACGGCGACGCGCACTGGGGTAGTCATGTGCTTAGGGAGTCCTTTCTTTCGTTGTGCTGCATATTCTACGCGGTCACTATGCGATAAAAACCACAGCGTTACTAACCCCAGTTTAGGGAGGTCACGATGGGGCATAGGAGGGGGTAAATCGCGTACAGTGGAATAGTCACCGCGTGTTAATAACTGTGATGGCTGACATGAAGTTATGACACGCGTTAATTGTGTTCAAGTGACCGTGACTGAAAGGTAAATTGCATGTCTGCATCCCATTCCGCAGTTATTAGCGCTATCGGCCGTGGCTTCGATGGCCTCGACGTGCCCGCCTTGGCTAAAGACCTAGGCGCGGAGCTCATCCGCCTCGAAGACTTCGATGCCACCGTCGCCGCCGTACTTGCTGAGGCTCCCGCCGCTGAGAACATCGTGGCGCAGGGCACCGGCGATATCGCCTTCGATGCTGAGGTAGCTGCCGCCCTTGGCCTGCCGCTGGCCATCATTTCCGGTGCCCCGCAGCGCACCGGCGAGCTTGCCCAGCACAATGCGGAATCCCTGGGGGCTACCGTCGCTGGCATCTTCACCGATCTGGAAGCGGTTCCGGGCGCACTTGCTGCGCTTGGCGACGTCTCCCCGGTCATGTCCGCAGACCTCTTCCAGAAGCAGCTCATTGACCAGGCCCGCGCCGCCGGTTCGCACATCGTTCTGCCAGAGGGTGACGATGACCGCATCCTCGAGGCCGCCCACGTGGTGCTGCGCGATAAGGTTGCCAAGCTGACCATCCTGGGCGACGAGGCTGATATCAAGGCCCGTGCCGAAGAGCTCAAGCTCGACCTGGCTGGTGCCGAGATCATCAACCACCTCGAGTCCCCGTTGGCAGAGGAATTCGCCGCCGACTTTGCCGAGCTGCGCAAGAAGAAGGGCGTCACCCTCGAGCAGGCTCGCGAGACGATGAAGGACATCTCCTACTTCGCCACCATGATGGTGCACAAGGGCTTGGCCGATGGCATGGTCTCCGGTGCTGCTCACACCACCGCCCACACCATCAAGCCTTCCTTTCAGATCATTAAGACCAAGCCGAACGCTTCCGTGGTCTCCTCCATCTTCCTGATGGTCATGCGTGGCCGCCTGTGGGCCTTCGGTGACTGCGCCGTCAACCCGAACCCTACTGCCGAGCAGCTGGGCGAGATCGCCATCGTTTCCGCACAGACCGCCTCCCAGTTCGGCATCGACCCACGCGTGGCCATGCTGTCCTACTCCTCCGGCACTTCCGGTTCCGGACCGGACGTTGACCGTGCAGTGGCCGCCGTCGAAGCCGCCAAGAAGCTGGATTCTTCCGTCAAGGTGGATGGTCCGCTGCAGTTCGACGCCGCCTGCGACCCAGGCGTTGCGGCTAAGAAGATGCCGAATTCTGACGTTGCCGGTCAGGCCAACGTCTTCGTCTTCCCGGACTTGGAGGCCGGCAATATCGGCTACAAGACGGCACAGCGCACCGGCGGCGCGCTCGCCGTGGGCCCGATCCTGCAGGGCCTGAACAAGCCGGTAAACGATCTGTCGCGTGGCGCGACCGTTCCGGACATCATCAACACCGTTGCAATCACCGCTATTCAGGCTGGAGAGAAATAAATGTCATACGTTCTGGTCCTTAACTCAGGTTCTTCCTCCGTTAAATTCCAGCTGGTCGATCCCGAATCCAGCGCCACGGATACCCCGCTGGTTTCTGGTCTGGTCGAGCAGGTTGGCGAGCCCCTCGGCGCCGTCACCGTCAAGACCGGTGGTGAGAAATACAAGGAAGAGCTGGAAATCCCTACTCACTCCTTCGGCCTTGAGCGCGCTTTTGCCATCATGAGCGAGCACAACGTTGGCCCAACCGACGTGGATGTTATCGCCGTTGGTCACCGTGTTGTTCACGGCGGCCGCCTCTTCTCCGAGCCACAGCTCATCGTGGACCAGATTGAGTCCATGATTGAAGACCTCATCCCGCTGGCTCCGCTGCACAACCCGGCCAACCTGGACGGCATCCGCGTGGCCCGCAAGATGCTGCCGGATATTCCGCACGTTGCCGTCTTCGATACCGCGTTCTTTAACACCCTGCCGCCGGCAGCTGCGCTTTATGCCATCAACAATGAGGTGGCATCCAAGTACGATATCCGTCGCTACGGCTTCCACGGCACCTCTCACGAGTTCGTCTCCCAGCAGGTGCCGGCTCTCTTGGGCCGCGACCCGATGCACACCCACCAGATCACTCTTCACCTGGGCAACGGTGCGTCCGCTGCAGCCATCCGCAATGGCCGCGCCATCGATACCTCGATGGGCCTGACCCCGTTGGCCGGTCTGGCTATGGGTACCCGTTCCGGTGATATTGACCCGGGCATCATCTTCCACCTCGTTCGCCAGGCGGGCATGAGCGTGGATGAGATTGATAACCTGCTCAACAAGCAGTCCGGTGTCAAGGGCATCTCTGGCGTTAACGACTTCCGTACGCTGCGCGAGCGCATCGACAACGAGGACCAAGACGCTTGGCTGGCTTATAACATCTACATCCACCAGCTGCGCCGCTTCATCGGTTCCTACATGATTGCCCTGGGCCGCGTGGACGCCATCACCTTCACCGCCGGTGTGGGCGAGAACGATACCGAGGTTCGTCAGGACTCCCTGTACAACCTGGATATGTACGGCATCCACTTTGATAAGGAGCGCAACCTGGTCCGTTCCGACCAGCCGCGCATGATCTCCACCGAGGATTCCCCGGTTAAGGTCTTTGTCGTTCCGACCAACGAGGAGCTGGCTATCGCTCAGAAGTCCGCCGAAATCGCCGCAATGGCGCGTGAGGCTGGCCTCTACAAGTAAGGACTCTTATGTCCAGTTAGAAGCTGGAATGTGAACGAGAGGCGTGCGGTCCGCAAAGGGCCGCGCGCCTCTTTTTTATCTCTGAACCTAGTACAGCAAGCGTTTCGTTTATTTTGTTTATTCTGTAGGGTGGGGGTATGAAGGACTTACAAAATGGCGGGACAACTCGGGGTACCAGCCCAGCGGAAGAGGCTTTATTAAGGCTCAATTCTGTGTTGGAGGCAGAAGATTCACCGGCACCAGTGGATATATTCGTGCAAGGAACCGAGCAAATAATCGCAATTCCACGAGAGATCGCCGAAACCCTGCAGAAAGTTCTCGCCATCGAAGCGGCAGGGAAATCGGTCCGCGTAGTGCCCGAGGAATCCGAATTCACCACGCAACAGGCAGCAGACTTTCTCAATGTTTCGCGGCCACACGTTGTAAAGCTTATTGATGAAGGGAGCCTTCCCGGCTACAAAGTTGGGTCCCATCGCCGCGTGAGTCTTGCGGATCTGCAGAAATACAAGAATGAAAGAGATGCCAGTCAGCGCCGTGCCGTAGCTGAATTGACAGCCTTATCGGAGGACCTGGAGCTTTATTAGTGGGGCGGTTGACGGTTGTTTATGACGCCAATGTGCTCTACCCGAGCATGCTCCGTGATGTCTTGATAAGGGTGGCTGGTAGCGGTGTATTCCGTGCCCGATGGACGGAGAGAATCCTAGATGAAGTCTTCTTTAACCTGCAGCGCAATCGCCCTGATTTAAACCCTAAAAAGTTATGCCGCACCCGTAGATTGATGTGTTTGGCGGTCGAGGACTGTCTTGTGACTGGATACGAGGAATTAATCGATGATCTATGGCTACCAGATCCGGACGATAGGCATGTCCTAGCGGCAGCAATTAGTTGTGGTGCTCAAAGTATCATTACTGAAAATGTAAAAGACTTTCCTTGTTCCATTCTTGATGGTTTTGGCATTAGGCGGCAGAGCGCCGATGAGTTTTTGTGCGAGTTGATCGCTTCTTCGCCCGCGATTGTGCAGCATTCGATTGAGGACGCGGCTGCCGCTTTTCAAAAGCCACCGCGAAGTGTGGACGAGGTCCTAACGGCATTAGCGTTATCGGGAACACCGAGGGCAGTTGAAATGCTTCGTTCTTAAATTTTCAAACGTGTCGTCTGATTTATGCAGCGCAGGATGGCCTAGAAGATGCGCCGCTTGTGGGGCGGCTGTACGAGCCTGTGTAGCGATTAGAAGGTAGTGACGGGGCGGACCTGGTTGGCTAGGTCAACGAGTGCGTAGCGGTGGCGGCTAAACGGTGCTTGGCGCGCGAGGGCGCGGAGTGTTTCGGAGAGACCGGTGCGCAGGCCACGCTGGGTAAAGGCGTATTCAAAGAGGTCGTTGGGGGAGGCGGCGCGCGAGAGATCGGCATTGCGCAGGAAATTCAGGCCGGCGGAGATGACGGCGATCTTGATCTGGAGGAAGCGCGGCTCGTTGGTGGGGACCTCTTCGAGGCGTCGGGCAGCGCGGCGAATGCGGGATTCGGAGAGGTCGTGGACGATGAGCTGGAGGATCGTCGTCAAGCGGGCCATGCGATAGTGGCGCGAGGCATTGGGGACCTTGTCGAGGACCACAACGGCTACCTCCACCTGGCCCTCGGAGCGCAGCTGGCGGGCGAGGCCAAAGGAAGAGGAGACGGTGGTGGGGTTGGTGGACCACACAATGCCGTAAAGGCGCATGGAGTTAAAGCGCAGCGCGGCCGGATCCTGGGTGACGTGGTTCCAGATTTCCGGCTGGCCCTCAAAGGCGGAGTTGGGGAGATCAGCCAGCGTGGAATGCATATTGGAGCAGGCGCGGGCCACGGTGGGGTCAATGAGCGCGGTATCGCTATAGTCCAGCTGCTGCAGGATGAGCTCGTTGATGGCGGCGATGGCGAGCTTGGGGGCCGCCTCGCCCGGCAGAAGATCGAGGACGGTGGAGAAGTACTTCTGGGCGTCGCGGTAGTCGTCGTGAAGCAGTTCGGTAATGCCGGCGTACCACTGGAAACGCCAGTCGCGGCCGAGGCGGTCCTCGATGGAGCTAAGCCACTGGCGGGCTTGGCCGGTATAGCCTAGGTCGATCATGGAGCGCACCACGCCCAGCGGGATTTCAGCCGAGTGCTCGTACTCGGGGGTCTGCATGGCCTGGCGGAGGGTCTCCAGGGCCTCCTGAGGCTCCGCATAGGAAGCGCCCTGCAGCAGGCCAGCGCCCACGTCATCGCGGTCCAACAGCGGGGTAGGCAGGGCGGAGACGACCTCGGGGGCGGTGATTTGGACGGTGCGATCGATGCCGTCGATAAGCTGATCCGTGCGGAAGACTAGGTGCTTGGTGCCAAAGGTGGTACGTTGCGGCGAGAACAGCGAGTGCTGGGAGGGGTATTGCAGGCCGTCGCGGATGGCAATGACCTCGCGCAGCACTCCGTAGAGCTGGGTGCGCAGCTCCTTGATGGAGGTAAAGCGGCGCTCCGGATCCGGGTCGGTGGCGCGCTGCAATAGGCGGTAGAGCGACAGGAAGCGGCGCAGCTCCGGCTCCTCGGTCGGGGTGGGGATGCCGGGCAGGTAGACGCCGTCCTCGGTGGGCAGCTTGAGGCAGAGCGAAGCCAGGGTGCGGCCGATGGTGTAGATATCGCTGGCGATGGAAGGACCCTCGGTGGCTACTTCCGGGGCCTGGTAGCCCTTGGTGCCGTAGATATAGCCAAACGCGCCAATGCCGGAGACCGCGCCCAGGTCAATGAGCTTGACCTGGTCCTCGGTGACGATGATGTTATCCGGCTTTAAGTCGTTATAGACCACCCCGCGCGAATGCAGGTACTCCAGGGCCGGCAGGATTTCTAGGATATAGGCGATGGCGATATCAACCGGCAGGAGCTTATCCGGCTGCTTTTTGCGCCTGCTTCTTAGCGACGGCCCGCCGACGTACTCCATGACAATAAAGCCGCCGGGCACCCGGGCGTCATCGATGAAGTTGAAAATCTTGACGATGCCAGGGTGGGTAATATCGGCGAGGAATTCACGTTCTGCCACCGCGGCGGCGGTTTCATCGGCCGATTTTTGGGCCTGCATACCTTTGAGGACCACCACTCTTCCGGAGACAAAGTGGTCATTGGCCAGGTAAATCCAGCCCATGCCGCCGTGGGCGATAACGCCCAAGATTTCGTACTGTCCGGCCACCATGTCACCGGGCTGTAGCTGTGGGGGCGGAATCTTCTTGCCGGAGGATTCCTCGGTGGGGTCAATGAGCGCATCGGTGGGCTCGGCCGGGGTGATAAAGGGCAGGCGCACCATGCCATCGGCCACGCGGCGCTCGGCGCGGTGGGTACCGCGGCGCTCACGGAAGGTATCCAGCGCGCGCCGGCGCGAGCGCTGCGAGGAGTCCTCCTGGGCCTTTTGGGCGCGCTGTTGTTCGCGCTGGGCGCGGATATTGTCTAGGTCTGCTAACAGGGTGGAAATGTGGTCTGGGTCGATGGAACCATCGCCGTCTTCGTCTTCGTCCGCGAAGGGATCGAAGGCAACCGCGGAGGTGCCGGCGTCATCGCCGGGCTCATCCTCATCGGCGAAGGGATCGAAGGCCACGGCCGCAGTGCCCTCCTCGTCTTCGTCTGCAAAGGGGGCGAAAGCAACGGCGGCGGTGGCGGGGCCGTCATCCAAGGGGGCATCGTCCAGCGCATCCGGCTCCTGCGCGGAGTTGGCGGCGTTGGTGGGCTGGCGGAAGGCGCGCTGGGTATCGAGGTTTTCGGGCTCGATGTACTCGAGCTCGTCGTCGCTGAAGTTTGGGTTATGGCTCATGGCTTAGCGTCCTCCTCGATGTACTTGCCAGCCGGCAGGGTGGGCTCTTCCAGGTAGGCGCCGAGCCACTCCTCAAAAATGGAAGACCAAGTGCCGTCGCGGCGGATGCGTTCGAGCGTGGAATTTACTTGGCGCAGCAGCGGGCGGGTGTCATGATGCTTGCTGGGGCGGCGCACGGCCACGCCGTAGTTCTCGGTCTCTAGCGGCTCGCCCACGATGGAGGTATAGGAGTCTTGGGCAGCCATGCCGGAGAGCAGGGCATCATCGACGACGATGCCATCGGCCTGGTTGAGTTGTAGGGCCATCAGGCAATCGCCCCAGGAACGGGTAACCAAGATATCGGACTTGGGGGCGTGCTCGCGGATAGTTTCCAGCGCGGTAGACGCGGCCACACCGCATAGGGTCTTACCGGCGGCGTCCTTCACGGACTTCATGCCGGAATTGGTGAGCACCAGCATGCGGGTTTGGGTGCTCATATAGGGAATGGAAAAGGCCACGTCGCGCTCGCGTTCCGGGCTAATGGTCATGGTGCGCACAATCATGTCCACCGCGCCGGTATTGAGAGTATCGACGCGGTCGGAGGATTCCACGAAGCGGAAGTCCACCTTATTGGGATCGCCAAAGATATCGCGGGCAATCTCGCGGGCGATATCCACCTCGAAGCCGCGCACGTCGCCGGAGGCGGCATCGCGGTAGCTCATCAAGTTATTGGAACGGTCGACGCCCACGATGAGACGGCCGCGCTTGACGATGTCCGGCACCCGCTCCTTCGCCTTCTTATCATCCGGGCGGTAGCTGCCCTTGATTTCCTCATCAGAGGCGCGCTGCGCGGCGGTGGAGCCGGCCTTTTCAACCTTCGCCCCTTCCGGCAGCGGCGGGCCCGGTTTTGAATCGAGGGCGTGCTCGGCGGGCGCCTCCAGCGGCGGGGTGGAGCGAACATCGCAGGAGGCGAGCGGCAGCGCGGCGCAGGCGCAGGCAAGCGTGGCGAGGGTAAGGCGTGTGCGGCGCATTAGAGGTACTCCTGCAGTCGGGGACGGATGCCCAGCCACACGGCAATAATGGCGCATAAGGTCAGCAGGAACACGGCCGAGGACACCGCAGTCATGGCGGTCAGTCCGCGCTCCAAGTAGCTGCGCATGGCGATGCGCGCCTGGCCAATGAGATCCGAGAGCTCCGCGTCGAGCTCATCATAAGAACGCGCCGCGGTCATCTCTCCGTTCTTGGGCTCGGTCGCCGTGGCCTGGTAGATGGCCTCGTCATAGTCGCCGTCTTTGAGCGCACCCATGAGCTTGTCGTGGGTACCGCGCCACTGCTCGGCGGCCGCCCGGGCGCTGTGGATGAGTTCTGGGTCGGTGACCTCCACGTCCTCATCATTGAGCGCTTCTTCATAATCCTCGAGGGCCCCTTCGATGGAGTTGATGGAGCTGGAAAAGCGCACCATCGAATCCTCCTCGGAGGAGCGCAGCACCAGTGCCAGGGTCTCAGAGGTGCGCGCCTGCTGCGCCTCAATCCGCGAGGCCGTGAGCGAATCCCACGGGCGGGAGGCCGTCTCAAAGCCCTGGTGGCCGGTGGACCAGGTGGCGAGGTTGGATAGCGCTACCCAGGAGATAGCCAAGAAAAGCAGCACGCTGGCCGTTAAGAAGCCGCGGTTAAAACGCCGGCGGGTCTGGCGCCACAGCCACCATTGGGCCACGGCGAGGAAGAAGAGCGCCGCCAAGAGGCCGGAGAGCGGCACCCACTGCGGCGAGGTGAGCTCTTGCTGCTGCTGGTTCACCTTGGCGGTGGTCAGCTGAAACAGCTCGGAGGCAGCCGGCAGGATACGCTCGCGCATGAGCGCCGAGGCATTGGACATATAGGAATTGGCCACCGCATTGCCCGCCCGGTGATTGGCGCGGGCCTTTTCCACCATTGCGGTATAGACGGGCAACTCGCGTTGGATAAAGGTCACCAGCTCGCGCACCCGACCATCCTCTTTGGTGGTGCCCAGCACGGATTCGGTGGCTGCCACCGAAGCGGCATCAATGGCTTCGTTATAGCTATCGCGGTTTTGCTCTGATTCCACACCGGCCTGCACGAAGCCGGTGGTTGCCACGGTATCGGCTACCGAAAGCGAACTATAAAGGTGGTGCGCCGCATTCGACATCGGCTCGGTGGTGCTTAGCAGCTCGTCCAAATCGGAATGGCGGGCGGCGGAAGATTGGGACATCGATAAGCCGGCAGCGCCTAGGGCTACGGTGAGAATGAGCGTGACCGTAAAAAGCTTGCCTGGGGTAGTGGAGGCGAAGTAGTAAAAGCGGCGCAGCAGGCGCGCCGGGCCCGCGAACCATTCCATGGCGCGGCTACTGAGCCCGCTGAAGGCCGGGCCGGTGGGCGCGGTAACCTCATCGAGCCAGTGATCGCTCGGGTGAGCGTGCTCGTCGTGCACGCTTTCTGCCCGGACTGCCTGCTCGGTCATTCACTTAGAATAGCGCCCGCAGTGTGCTGGGCGCCACCATATACCCGCGTGTGTGGCTAGGATAGGCAGCATGCATAACCCTCACAGTGGAGACGGCTGGGCGGCAGGCCCCGGCGGCATTCGCGTCTGGGGAAAATTTGGTGCCGCCGGCCTGTTCCTCGTTGCCGGGCGCAAGGTGCTCCTCCAGCACCGCGCCGCGTGGACCAATCACGGCGATACCTGGGGGATTCCGGGTGGCGCCCGCGATTTTGCGGAGACGCCTACCCAGGCCGCGCTGCGTGAAACCCATGAAGAATGCGCGATTGCGCCCCAAGATGTGGAGGTGCTCGATGCGCGAGTAACGGCCGGGCCCTATCCCGCGGCGGGGGATCTGCCGGGGGAGTGGACCTATACCACCGTCCTAGCACGCACGCGCACTGGCGCACCGCTTCCTACTACCGCTAATGAAGAGTCCTATGAGCTGCGCTGGGTGCCTTTTGAGGAGGTAGAAAGTCTCCCCCTTCTGGCCGCCTTCCGCCACGCCTTTCCCGCCCTGCGGGAGAGCGTGGAGGCATTGAACAGGTAAAGTTGCCGGATTTATGGCACGCTAGTGCCATGATCGAAGTAGAAGGACTGACTAAACAATATAAGTCTGTCCGCGCCGTTGATGATCTCACCTTTCAGGTAAAACCCGGCATGGTCACCGGGTTCCTGGGTCCCAATGGCGCGGGCAAATCCACCACCATGCGCATGATCCTGGGCTTGGACACGCCGACGGCCGGCAGGACGCGCATCAACGGCAAGCACTACCACGAGCTGAGGGAGCCCCTGCGTGAGGTAGGCGCCTTGCTCGATGCCAAAGCGGTGCACCGCAACCGCAGCGCCGCCAACCACCTGAAATGGATTGCGCAGTCCAACGGCATTTCTACTTCCCGCGTTGATGAGGTCTTGGGGCTGGTAGGGCTTTCCGACGTCGCCGGTAAGAAGGTCGGCGGCTTCTCCCTCGGCATGGGCCAGCGCCTGGGCCTCGCCGGTGCGCTGCTCGGTGACCCGGGCATCCTCATCCTCGACGAGCCGGTCAATGGTCTCGATCCGGAGGGCATCCGCTGGGTCCGCCAGCTCGTGCGTGCCCTAGCCGATGAAGGCCGCACCATTTTGATCTCCTCCCACCTGCTCTCGGAGATGTCCCAGACCGCCGATCACCTCGTGGTCATTGGTAAGGGCCGCTTGGTGGCGGACCAGCCCACCTATGACTTTGTGAAGGACCACTCGCAGTCCTCCGTGCTGGTGCGCTCCGACCATCTCGATGCCTTTAGCTCCGCGCTGCGTGCCGAGGGCATCGCCTTTACCGAGTCCACCGACGAGGAAGGCCGCCCCCGCCTGGTGATTTCCAACCAGACCACCGATTTTGTGGGCCAGCTGGCTTACTCCACCGGGGTGCCGCTTAATGAGCTCAGCCTCAAGCGCGCCTCCTTGGAGGATGCCTTCATGGAGCTTACTGGCGACGCCGTCCAGTACCACGGCTCCACCGGCGCCCCCAACCCGGGCATCGCTGGCACCGCTGGCGCCGCCACTCCGTTCGCTCGACCCACCCAGCAGGAGGTTTAATTCGCCATGCTGAATACCTTGAAGTCCGAATGGACCAAGCTGCACACCACCCGCTCCTTCTGGTGGACCACCTTCATATTCCTCTTCTTTGTGTGGGGCTGGGCTATCTTGAATGCTCGCCTTACCCAACCGGCAGAAACCCCCGAGGATGCAGCGTTGGGCATGGATGTTATCACCCCGGATGGCGCGGTGTCTGTTCTTTTCGGCCTCGGCCTGCCCGTGCTCATGATCCAAGCCATCATGATCGTGACCACCGAGTACCGCTACGGCACGCAGACCATCACGTTTATGGCTACCCCGCGCCGCTGGTCGGTGGCCTTGGTCAAGCTGCTCATGTACGCGGTTATCGCGGCCGCGCTGACCTTCATCGCCGTGGCGGGCGCCTACCTGCTTACCGAGCTTTTTGCCCACGATGAGGTAGCCGCGCAATTCCACCCTTGGGACGATGAGATGGGACAAAAGCAGCTGTGGAAGTACCCCCTAGCCGCCGCGCTCCTTGTCCTCTTCGCACAAGGCCTAGGCCTGCTGCTGCGTTCGACGGCTGGTGCTGTGGCTATCGGCCTCATCCTCTTCCTCGGCGTGGATAATCTTGTGGCCAGCATCCCCAAGGTTGGTAGCAAGCTGGTTAACTTCATGCCGTTCAAGTCTTTCCAGTCTTGGCTTTGGGAGATAGATCCGGTGGATGCTCCGTGGAAGGAATCCTGGGGATACTGCCTGGTATTTATTGCCTGGGCCGTTATCCTGTGGGTCCTCGGTGTCATCTTGCTGCAAAAGCGCGACGCTTAAGCATCTCACCGCTTAAGCTCTTTACCGCCCCGGCTGGCAGTTCATTCGCTGCCTGCCGGGGCGGTTACTTGTCTCCACAACGGCTTTCTTTTGAGGCTGGTGGCTAAGCCTAGAAGTTCGTCTGGGTTATCTGCGGGACGCTGTCAAGAAAGTGCCCTCTGTGCTGCGAGCACGAGGCGCACGAGGCGGGCGAGCGTGGCGGCGTCTAGCGCGTACTCGTAGTCTCCACCGCCCCCGTGGGCTTTGATAAACAGCGCGCAGGTGCGTGTCCTGGGCTTCATGAACAATGTCAGTCATTCCAACCCTTCTTATTCAATCCACCTTTGATTTGGCCCTTTGAGGCTTTCCGAGGCCCACCACGCAAGCAATAAGGTAGAAATCTGGAAGAAAATAATCCATCCAGTCGCTGCCCCTTGGAGGCTCGAAACGATTCCGGAAACGGTTAGGCCTAGTAGACATACGCCCGTTATAACGCCCCCAGCTGGGCTCATCGTCGTAGCCAAGAAAAAATAACAAACCCCACTAGCGCTATTAGGAGACAAAGCCATATAACCCATTCCTTTGAAGTGTCCCAGGTTTTGTTCCGTCTGAGTAGATGGGAAAATCTGGAATATGCCAAGAAAATTTGACCAGGATGCGAAGGACCGTGTGGTCCGTCTTGTAGAGGACCGTATCTTGGCGGAAAATATGTCGATGCAAGCCGCGTGCCAGGCAGTAGCTCCAAAGTTGGGGGTTTCATGGCACACGGCTCGTCAGTGGACCCAGCAGGCCCGTCGTGCGGGAAGCATCCCAGAACCTGTGCCTGAAGACTTGGCCGCGGAAAACGCGAGGCTACGCCGTGAAAATCAAGATCTACGCGACACCAATGAGCTACTGAAGGCTGCCTCGGCTTTTTCGCGTCGGAACTCGACTCAAAACGTCGGAAATGATCCGGTTCATCGATGAGTATTGGGATCGTTTCTCCATCGAGTTCATTTGCGAGACGTTAAACACCCACCGTGTTGGCGGTTTCATCACGTCCCGTGGATACCGCCAATCAAAAGCCCGTGGTATGAGTGCCCGCAGTCTTCGTGACGCTGCTCTAGTCGGGCACATCGCCGAGGTCCATGAAGAAAATTTTGGCGTCTACGGCATCCGTAAGATGTGGCATACTCTGCGCCGTGAAGGAATCGACATTGGCCGTGAGCAGACCGCACGCCTGATGCGTCTTGCTGGAGTCAGAGGCAAAGGTAAAGGTAAGTCTCCTATTACTACCCGCAAGCCGAAGGGACCAGATCTGCGTCCTGATTTAGTTAATCGCAAGTTCAACGCCCCGGCACCGGCCCGATTGTGGGTGGCCGATATTACTTATGTGCGCACTAGAAAAGGATTCGTGTACACCGCTTTTGTTACCGACGTGTTCTCCCGAAGGATCGTCGGGTGGGCACTATCTGATTCAATGCGTACCGAGGCGCTGCCGCTGCAGGCGCTTAATCAGGCGATTGTCAGCGCGAAGGAAACAACGGGGCTGATTCATCATTCAGATCATGGCTCACAGTACGTCAGCATTGTCTACAACGAACGGCTGGCTGAGTATGGAATTGCTGCCTCTACCGGGGCAGTAGGAGATTCCTATGACAATGCTTTGGCCGAAAACGTCAACGGTTCCTACAAAAATGAGCTGATTCATCGGCGGTCGTGGGACAGCGTGGTTGACGTGGAGATCGCGACGTTTGAATGGGTTAATTGGTGGAACGAGGTACGGCTTCACCAAAGTCTCGGCTATCGCACGCCAGCTGAGGTTGAGTCAGAGTTTTGGGAAACCAACCCGGCCCAAGAAATAATGGAAATCAAGGCAAATGCCTAGGAACAAAACCCGGGACACTTCAATCCACCAGACCTGCTCTCAGAGGGCTGATCCCGTGTCGACCTTCCATGATGCTGCCCCTGCCTGCGTTATCACTGATCTGACGATGCCCGCATTCCGGCGAGATTGTCTTGTGAAAACCGATGCTTAAGAAGGGGTGGCTGCGTCGATTCCTGCAGGGGCATCTTACATTGCTGCGTTCAATGCTCTCATCGCAATCGGCTCGATTTCCGGGTCTGGCCAGGGGCTCACCACCGAGATAAACGCCCCTTGGCGGTTTTCTCGGTCCAGCACCATATGCGCGCCGAAGCCTGAGGCGTAACCGTTATGCCACACCAGATGCCGATCACGCTCGTCTTCAACAAACCATCCTGCCGCGATAGATTCAGTGTCATCGGTGAAGCGAACACGGAATGCATCAGAGTAAGGATCCTCATTGGAGAGAAGGGCTGACAAGATCGTGGCAAAGTCCCGGGCACTTCCCCGGATCGCTCCAGCAGGTCCGTAGCCTTGTCCAGTCCAAGGCCGCTGTTCGGTGCCCCACACTGTAAAAGCTTTAACGTCATACGGAAGGTTACGCTGTCCCGGTTGCTGAGCTCGTAGGCGTGGACATCCCAGCGGTATCGCCAGCCTGTTGCGCACAAGGTTGAAATAGTCTGTGCCGTTGGCGGCTGCCAAAGCATGCCCTAACGCCGAGGCTGCGAGGTTGGAATAGCTGAAACGGCCAGGATTACTAACACGCGATTTTCGAAGCTGATTTATCAATGCCTCGACGCTCTCCGGTTGCGGGTCACCACCTATCAGTACAGCGACTAAAGCCCTGGCTGCTGCACGAGTTGCCCCACCTGTGGCCGGCAGACCCGAGGTATGAGTCAGACAGGACTCCAAAGTTGCTTCACCGGCGGCTGTTCCTGCCAGTGGGAGGTAGTCAGCAAGCCGGTTATGCGGTGATATGAGCCCGGCATGGACCATCTCGGTGTAAATCAGGCCGTTGAGAGCTTTGCTGATTGAACCTATGTGGAACGTATCGTTCAGATCACATCCAATGGTAGCGATGCGAGCACCTTGCGGACCGACTGCCGCGAGACAAGCTGCATACACGGGGCGGTTTAGCGGCAAGGCTTCCAACAATAAAGCGGCGAGAGAAGTGTCACCATTTGACGCTGACACGTTTGTAAGACGGGCAGGCCTCTTCATACCTGGTCAGCATACCAGCGCCGAATCTCGCAACCGCCCACTCTCGTATGAGGGTAGAAATGCAAAGAAAAGCCCCCGGCTACAACCAGGAGCTTTCAAGTAACGTTTACATTCTTACCACTAGAATGGGGCAGCTCTTTTCTCGTTGAACCGATCAAGCAGGTAGTGGCACCAAAGAAGTGCAGACGATAGTGCTAAATTAGCCTGACTGTCGCTGGCAGCACGCAGCCCGGCCATGCCGTGTCCTTCATCTGTGTCCTCTCGTCGCATTTCTGAAGTGCCCTCAACGATTTTGTTCATGGCTTTGCGGATTCCTGTGAGTCCTTGGGAAATTTTTCCCGCACCGTTGTCAACAACGATTCCTACCTCGGACATTGCATTACTGCATCGTTCGGCAGCTTGCATCTTCCGCACTAATTCTTCCGGGTGTCCTAGTTCCTGCAGCACGGCATCGGCAGTTGCCTCCATCAAGTCTTTAGAGAATCCGATTACCTCGAGGTTATCTCTGTCCCGGACCAGCGCCCTGTTGAGTTGCTTTATCTTACGATAGATTCCTTCCGTTGTTGATAGCCCATCAAGCTTCAGCTCATCCAGAGGAATGGCATCGCCGTGGGTTATTGTGTATGGGTTTTCTTTGAATTCAAACCCGTCTTCTTGGCAGGCAGTGCGAATATCAGAAATTTTCAGATTGAATTCATACTCATCGGAAAATTCATTAGTGCTAGCCATTCGAATTATCTGAGATAGGGAGCGCAGCCCCCTAGACGCTTGTTCCTGATCGCTCCAGTCAACCCGCTGAGACAGGCTAGAGAATATGCCCATTGAATCGTAAAGTCCTGGATTGCTTTTAATATCAGATGGATTCCTGTACTCAGGGTGAAAGAATCCATGACGGGCCCAGCTCATATACATATCGACTGGGGACACATACGGCGAGAGACTCAGAACAGCGCCTCGAATATTTGGGTTTACTAGATCCACTTTCCCTCTGACATCATTTTCCTCGATGCTTTGCTTCCTAGTAAGAGTTTATCTGGTTGCATTTTACAAACATTAATCTTGGATACATTCGACATTATTTTCTTGACCACTAGCCTTGCGATGGCTTATTCCGATGGGACAAACAGAAGGGCAAACCAGGGGTGCTTACATATGATGTTGATCACATATTGATAAAATGCATTGTTTATTCAATTCCTTGGTGGTATGATTTTTTCAAAAAAATCATACCACCAAGGAATTGAAGATATTTCATAAGGGTTTCCGCCAGTCGAAACATTCTTGTCGGGGGGAATTTTATACCTTACCCTTTAGGTATTAGAAATCGATACCTAAAGGAGAATTGACATGAAGGTTTATTCGAACGAGATCACGAGCAATGAGGCGTCAGCGATTATGGCGGCACTTCCCGACGGTAGGAGAAATACCTACCTGGGGATTGCCCAGAAGAACTCTTCCTCAGACCTAACCATTGCAGCCGCTCGATTATATATTTGGAATGGCTATCTTGCTTCCGTTGTGGATAGAGTAACTGGCGAGGTTGAAGTTTTACTCAGAAACTGCATTGATGCAGGATTTTCCGAATGGAATTGCGCTCCGCAGCAAAAGGGCTCTCGCGAGTGATTACTCTTTCCAGAAGGAGTGCTTTCGGAAATCGTAGCCCCAGTTGGAAATAAGCCGTTAACTGAATATGCCCACCTCGACACCGTACAGGGAGTTCCGGTGCACGATGATTATGTTGCTGGCCTAACTTTCGGCAATTGGGTCCACCTTTTGCCCAAGCCACACGCTCAGGGAAATAATTCCCGTGTCATTCTTTGGAACGAAGCATTAGAACCGAGGGTTCGGGGGCTGAACCGCGTAATTTTTCAGAAGCGCGCAATGTTTGTGAAAGATATGCGAAACCGCGCTACGCACCGACGCCCCTTGGTTAAAGATATTAGTGCGATCGAAAAAGTGCATCAGAGTTGCGTTGAACTTTCTAGAGCTATGAATCCTGAACTGGGCGAATGGATTCGTAACGAGCGATGGATTCCTGAAGCACTTGAGCAATCGCCGTTAAAATGAAGATGGCCCCATAAAATGGGGCCAGAGCTTAATTGCCTTTCGGCTTGATAACCCTAAGAATACGACTTTTTCTAGAAAAGTCAATTCCAACCCTCCGCGACGAAAGCCACCGTAAGCTTCCGTTTCGTAAAGTACACCCATCTGTACGCGCTGACCTGCGGCGTTGTGGGTTGTGCCGAGCGTGCTGCCGGAGTCCCTTTCAGTGTCCCTGGGGTAGGAGCGGCCGCATGAAGGTGCGCTCGTACCGCAGGACGCACTCGGACTCGTCTCGAATCCGGTCAGCGGCGATGAAGTCCGAGTGGGTGCCGAACAAGGTGCGGTACTGCTCGTAGGCAGCCAGGCTGGGGAAGCTGAACAGGGATTCCGCACGGTCACTCACACCTTCCGCGGGTAGGTAGTACCCGTGGTGGGTGCCGCCGTGTTCGTCGACATGCCGCATCCAAGCGCGGGCGAACTGTTCAAAGGCTGCGATCTGGTCGGGGTCGATGGTGTAGTGGACGACACAGGTGATCACATCCACAACGCTAGGCCCACAGGCGCTCATTGGGGAGCCTTTGTCTGTGCGCCTCGTGGTGCAGCACACCAATCTGCCTGGTTTACCTGCGGAAATGCGTCAGTTCGCCAAGTTGGCGCCGAGTTCAACGGTGAGAACTCCGACGGCGATGAGGAGGATGCCGAGGGCCATGGTTCGGGTGAGGGGTTCGTGGAAGATGACCCGGGCGAGGATCGCGGTGAGAGCTACGCCGGATGCTGCCCAGATGCCGTAGGCGACGCCAAGGGCCATGCCGTCGGCCAAGGCGAGACTTAAGGCGACGAACGCCACGAGATACCCCGCGATGACGCCGATGAACCATTTCTTCACCCGGCCACCGTCGGAGGCTCGTAGCGACATGGTCGCGACGACTTCGGACAAGATGGCGCCTGCGAGGAAGATCCATCTCATGAGTTGACTCCTGCTTCCTGGGCTGCGGTTTGCTGAGCTTTCTGGGAGCCGAGTTCGACGGTGAGGACACCGCTGATGATCGCAACCATTCCAAGACCCATCACAGCGGTCAGAGGTTCACCGAAAATCGCGGCGGATAGCACGGCGGCGAGCACGACCCCGCTGGCTCCCCAGATGCCATAGGCGACGCCGATCTGCATTCCTTCGCGCAGGCAGAAGGTGAGGAAGACGAAAGTGCCGATGTATCCGGCAGCAACCACGATGTACCAGGATGGGTGATTGAGCGCCGCCTTGAGAGACAGCGTCGCCGCCACTTCGGTAGTGATGGCGCCAGCGAGCAGGAACCACTGCTTCATGGGGTTGTTCCTTCGATCAGGGAGCGAATGCTGGAGACGACGGCTTCGAGATCCGCGCCGTGGAGGGTGGACACACCTGTGGCCTGGGCGCCCCAGAGTCCGTCGGCGGCGAGTCGGGCGGTGGTCAGCCTGGCTCGGGTGGCGGCGTCGAGATCGTCCGGGAGTTCGAGCCAGCGGCCCATCCGCGTAGTCCACGGTTCGGTGAGTTCGGGCCGATACGTCGCTTGGCCCCAGATGATGAACTCGGCGCGCTTGGCGGCCCCGTGGGCGGCGACGTGAACGTAGCTCAGGAGCCGCTCGGTGGCGTTGGCGTTCTCGAGGGGCTTGCCAAGGGTGGCAGTCATGTCGTTCTCGACGTTGGCCGCAGCGTGGTCGACGATCGCGGCGAGCAGTACGTCGCGGTTGCGGAAGTGATATAGCAATCCCGGTTTGGTGAGCCCGGCCTCGTGGGTCACTGCGTCAAGGGTAATGTCGCCACCCTCCGCTGCGTTCATGACGCGGAGGGCAGCTTCCAGGATCTCGGAGCGCTGACTGGTTCGCATATAGCTAACTTTACCATTTGGTAGGTGAAGCCTTCAACTGCGGGCGCTGGTAGGGGCACCTGGGGTACACCCTATTGTTATGTGAGTTTATGCCGGTAAGTTACGTGTAAATAAGATAGATTCGGCCATTGTTTTACACCTGCATAGTGGGGTTTAGGCCTTAGTTATGCGGAAAGGGGCCTTACCTCTCTTTGGTGGACACCTGATATCCATCCCAGTCGGGCTGGGGGATGGTAATCTACCAAACAGGGGCCAGGTCCCCCGCTTTGTGACGCATAGCCTAACCCAAGAATCAGACAACGGTAGAAGCACTTTCGAACGAACGATCTAGAAGGACAGGAAAGGAACGAAAGTACCCACCTGTTTGAGGTCAATCATTAGGTGCCAGAATTTTGCATTAGAGTCGACAACTCTATCGTTTCTGAGGCTGTTTTTTGAGTATTGAAAATTTTCCGGACATGAGATCTATTATCCCTGAGAATATTGCGATGATGCCTATCCAAGAACCTGTTACATAGATGAAAAGTGTGCCGAGGAGTATGGCTGAGCAGCTAACTACCTTCAACTGTTTAGCTCTTCTGTCATTGGATTCGTCAGGCTGATAGATCACGGCAATTATGAGATCAACAGCGCCAAAGGCTAGAAAAATATACGAGATGTTTGTGTAACCGAGTAAAGCAAAGACTCCCGAAATCACCAGCACGGCAATCCCAGCAAAGCCAATCAAACGGCTCATCAAAAAGCACTCCAAAACATTGTTTGATAGTAAACGTCTCCTTAACTCTATTCGAAAGGCGAGGTCAATCCAATGAAAAAGAAGGTAACGGGATTTGTGCTCGCTCTGAGCATTGCGCTCGGAGGGGCTCATTCGGCTGGGGCTGCCGAATCGACAACGGGAACTACCGAAAAAGTCGGTGCGAATGTCGAAGAAACCACTATCACTACAGAGGGAGCGTGACAACAATCAGTGGCCCTGATGGTGTTACGACATTGGTAGAAGATGCTGTGGCGAACACGATCACCATTAATAGCCCAAATGGAGTGACTGTTTTGAATCGTAATGAGGTGCTCGGTTTTGAAGAACAGGGTGAATACGGGCCGGTTACGGCAGCCCGAGCACGTGGAATCGTTACCGACTGGAGAGTCTACCTGTGTAATGCTGCGACTGCGGCTGTTGTAAGCGGACATGAAGCCACTTGGGTAAAAGCACTGAAGGTGGCGATAAATGTGGCTAAGCTTCATCCAGCAACCCGTGCTGCTCTTACTGTGGGGCATTTGGGGGCAGGCGTGTTCGTCTCAACACAGTGCTAGTAACCGTAGAATTTAAACTCAGGGATGGCCCCCTGCATTTGTCTTGCAAAGGGTCATCCCTGAGTTTTGGTATTAGAGATGGTTATATAGTGTGGCCTTACCAACGCTGAACCTGCGCGCCACCTCAGACATCGAAACGCCGGCATCCACCCACTCCGCGCTTGGACAAGCTTCTCATCTGCGAGTGATTTTGCCCGGCCTTTATAAACCCCGCGAGCTTTTCTGAGCAATCCTTTCCGCCTGGCGCTCGCGAATAGTCGAGCGCTTAAACTCCATCACGCTGCCGAGGAAATTGGCATGGAAATCAAAGAATAGGTTTGCCCCTCTTACAGAAACTTCACCGAAATATCCCGATTGGTCAGGGCATCGACCAATCGGTGCAAATCAATTAACGAATGAGCCAGCCGATCCATGCTAGTCACCACAAGTTGGCCACCAGGGCGCACATAATTCAACGCCCCATCAAGCCCCGGACGTTCGGTAGATGAACGGCCAACAGTATCGGTGAAGATGCGAAGGCACTTCTCTTTCTTCATTGCTGCGGTTTGTCGTTCAAAGTTCTGTGTCGTGGACTGGGCTGACCCCATACGTCTCATCAATACTTAACTAAGTAGAAACAATATGAGTTCATATAAAGACATCACGACCTTCTCTACCTCCATGCTCGTCAAGTCTCTGGATACGTTGGAGATTTCTGCGGGAGAGGACAACGGTGACTGGGGTGCCCAATTTCCGCAAGGTGTTGCCATCTTCGTTCCCGAGGGTGAGTATTTCACTGTTCGCATTGAGTCTTTTTGAACAATCCCGTCGGATAAGAAACTGGTGGCAATGAACGCTATTAATGCGACGAATGACAACCTGGCTTTCAGCAAGGGTGCCTGGCCCCGGGAGTATAAACCATAACCCACAAGATGACGGTTTTGCTGGTTGATCGGCTCGGGGTATAGATCTACAGCGATATAGTTATATGCCACCTGGGAAAATCGATAAACCCGCAGGTTGAAGTGCCTTCGGATGGGTAAATACGCGCAGAATTCGCTGCAGCCGCCGCAGACACTGCGCGCTTTACTGCAGCGCAGAAGTTAGGCGCATGACATTGTCCACGTAGCGGCGGATAAATCCGCGCTCATTCCATTCCTCAAGGGTCAGCTCATGGCATACGGCCCGGTAATTGGATACGAGCTGGTTGAACTGGTCAATGAGGTCACCCTTGGCCACCAACATGGTGGATTCATAGTTCAGGCCGAACGAGCGCGGGTCCATATTGGAGGAGCCAAACATGCACAGCGGATCGCGGCCGGGGTCATCCGGGTCGGTGATGATGAACTTGGAGTGCAGCACAAAGGGGTAGGGGAATTGGTAGATGTGCACGCCCGCCTCCAGCAGCGCCTGGTAGTAAGAGGATTGGGCGTGGTTGACCATAAACTGGTCTGCCTTTGCCGATACATAAAGTTCCACGTCCACGCCGCGGTAGCAGGCGGTGGTCACGGCCTCCAGCAGGGATTCATCCGGGACGAAGTAGGGCGAGCACAGCACCAGCCGGTCCTTGGCGTGGT
The DNA here is from genome assembly GCF_022347345.1 of Corynebacterium sp. ACRPJ. Classification (NCBI taxonomy): domain Bacteria; kingdom Bacillati; phylum Actinomycetota; class Actinomycetes; order Mycobacteriales; family Corynebacteriaceae; genus Corynebacterium; species Corynebacterium sp. ACRPJ. The sequence goes on along the minus strand of NZ_JAKRNC010000008.1, from coordinate 100,010 downwards.
GTACCAGGGAGTTGAACATGCGCAGGTTTGGCTCAGTGGTGTAACCCGGCCCGGAGGGGATTATCTGGAGGTGGTTGGCGTCGGCAGTCTGGGCGTCGTCATAGGGCAGCTCATCCAGTGGCAGGTTCTCTTCTGCCTCGAGGTACCAATCCACGGCGAAGATTGCGGACATGGAGGTCACAATCGGGCCGGAAAGCTCCACCATGTAGTCAATCCAGTAGCGGTCCTTGGTCTTGTACTGGCGCTTAATCATATTCAGCGAGCCAATAAAGCCCACCTTGCCATCGATAATCACCAGCTTGCGGTGATTGCGCAGGTCAGGGCGGCGGAAGCGGCCCTTGTGGAGCTGGATGGGCAGCATGAGATGCCAGTCGACGCCTATCTCCGTTAGCCGCTTGCCCAGCGTGAAGTAGCCCTTGTACTTGAAGCTGCCGATCTGATCCAAGAGCAAGCGCACCTTTACACCTCGGGCGGTAGCCCTGCGCAGCGACTCAAAGAAGACGTCTGTGGTCTCATCCCAGGACTGGATGTAGATCTCGATGGATACGTACTTCTCGGCGCGGTCAATAGCGGCGGCAATGGCGCGAATGGACTCGTCATAATCCGCGTGCAGGCCAAGGTTATGGCCCACCAATGCTGGGAACCCGGTCAGCTCGCGGTTGAGCCGAATAACCGACTCTACTTCCGCCGAAAGGAGGCCCTGCGGATGATCCGGGGTGCGGGCTGTGACGTTTTCAATCTTCTCATTGGCTTCTTGCTGGATGCGGTGGCGACGCCGGTTGATATACGGCGATCCCATGAGCAAAAACAGCGGCAGGCCGATAAATGGCAGCACCAGAATAGCCAATAGCCACGCGGTGGAACTGGAAGGCCGACGGCCTTCCGGCACAAAACCAACGGCAATAATCTTGATGCCGTAATCAAGGATCAGGAATACGAGCTGCCAGAAGCTGAGATCAAGAGACCAAGACATTTAACGAACGGAATCGAAATCGGGCAGATCGTAATCTGCGATAAGCGGGCAATGATCAGAGGTTTTATCGCCGGCGCGCTCCACCATGTCTACCTGCGCGCCGGTCACATGCTTGGCAAGCGGGGCTGAAGCCAACTGGAAGTCGATGCGCATGCCCTCGTTCTTTTGGAAGCGCATGCCTTTGTAATCGAAGTAGGTATAGCGCTGGTCCTCCGTGAACCGGCGGGTAACTTCCTCGAGGCCGGCTTCTTCCAGCATCTGGAACGCGGCGCGCTCTGGCTCGGTGACATGAGTCTTGCCGCGGAATGCCTCAATATCCCACACGTCTTCATCGCGCGGGGCAATATTGAAATCACCGGTCATAAGCAGCTTGGATTGCGCATGATCTTCTGCATAGCGCGCCAAGTGATAGAGAAAGTCCAGCTTGTAGTCGTAGTGGCGGTCCGTAATCTCGCGGCCGTTGGGCACGTAGAGAGACCAGATTTCTACGCCACGGATGCGCGCCCCTAGTGCTCGGGCCTCACGGTCTTGCGGCTTTTCTGGATCTTTGGCAAAGCCTGGCTGGCCCGGAAAGCCGATAAAGACGTCCTCGGGCTCTTCCTTGGACACAATGGCCACGCCGTTCCACTGGTTGAGCCCGTGGCAGGTGACATGTAGGCCCGCGTCCTCGAAGGCCTCGCGTGGAAACTTATCGTCTTTTACCTTAGTTTCTTGCAGGCACAAAACATCGATGTCGTGCTTGGAGATAAGGTCCAGCGCCCGCTGTGTGCGGGTACGAACGGAGTTAATATTCCACGTGGCGATGCGCATGCCACATAGGTTACCTGGGTAGTGAGTCAAGCTCACTACCCAGCCCACAAGGAATCAGCGGGCAGTCCCATAAGGCTCACTACCCAGCCCACAACGAATCAGCGGGCAGTCCCATAAGGCTCACCGCCCAGACCGGAAGTCCGCAGCGCGGAGAGCTAGTCGCGCAGGCGGGCGTAGATGCGCCGGTGTTGCTCGATGAAACCGAGCTTCTCCGCCAGCCGCACGCCGGCGATATTCGAGGCCGGGACGGTGAGGTACGCGTGCTCAGCGCCGTTGTCGTGGCCCCAGTGCAGCAGGTGCTGGAGCGCGAGCGTGCCGTATCCGCGGCGCCGGAAGTCCTTGGCTACCTCGATGTCAGAAAGACCCAGCCACGTGGTGCCATCGCCGGATTCGCTCAGGGCGCCGCGGGCAATGGCGACGGTCTCGCCATCGATGGCCAGGCGGCCAAAGCCGAGCGTTCCCTCGACGTGAGAGCCAAGGCTCTGCAACGCCTCGGCAGAAAGGGTATCGGTGCGGGATTGATACATCGCCAGCCACTCGTCATCGGGCTGGGCGGTGAGGTGGAAGGTGGGGGAGGGAGAGGGGGCGTCGGCAAGCGTGGGCAGATCCCGCAGGACCATAGCGAGGATCTCTGGCTCGGTCTCCCAGGCGGGGTCGGCGAGCAGGCGCTCGGCCGGCTTGCCAATGCGCTCCGGGACTAGCAGGCGCACCGGAAGGTTGTGGCGGGCGTAGAAGGCCTTAATCTCTTCCAACGGCACTGGAGTAAAGCCCGCGGAAGGGCCAAGGGGCACGGCCGAGTTGGAGTGGCCGGAAACCCCGTCGCTCGCGCGCAGTAGCCAGGAACCATCGCTGGTCCAGGCGTGGTCTGTGCCGGGGAAGGCCGAGGCCGCGGCAACCTCCACTGCGCGGATATCGGAATTGCGGACCATGCGCGGGGAGAGGCGTTTAATGATCTTCAGCTGCTCCGGCGGGATCTCCACCGCCTCCAGGTCGGAGGGGTAGCCGCCGACCTCTTGTGGGCGAATGACCAGCGGATTGAGGCTCAGTACGTGCCCAATGACATCGCTATGCACATCGCCGAAGTCGCGCCGGGCCACCACGCGCTCGCCCACTTGGACGGCATCGGAGCGGAAAATGCGTGACATTAGTCGTCGTGGCCGAAGGGATCGGCGTCCTCGCCCGGTACCCAGGAATAACCTGGCTCGGTCCAGCCGTGGCGCTTAATGGCCTTCTTGGCCTGGCGCTTATAGCGGCCAATGAGGGTATCGGTGTAGAGGAAACCATCGAGGTGGCCGGTCTCGTGCTGCAGGCAGCGGGCGAAAAAGCCATAACCCTCGACGGAAATGTCATTGCCGTTTTCGTCCTTGCCGGTCACGCGCGCCCAGTCGGCGCGGCCGGTGGGAAAGCCCTCGCCCGGCACGGAGAGGCAACCCTCGTCATCGGAGCCGTCGTCGGCCGGCATGGTTTCTGGAATCTCGGAGGTCTCCAGCACGGGGTTAATGACGCAGCCCTTGCGCATGCCCGCCTCTTCGGACGGCAGCTCGGTGCCATTGGGGCCATCCGTATCGGGGCAGTGGTAGACAAAGAGGCGCTTGCCAATTCCTACCTGGTTAGCGGCCAGGCCTACGCCATTGGCGGCGTCCATGGTTTCATACATGTCCGCGATGAGCTGCTGCATTTCCGGGGTGGAAATCTCGGATTCTTCCACCGGTTGGGTGGGTTCGTGAAGCACGGTCTCGCCGTGGATAACGATGGGGCGAATAGTCATGCCTTACAGTTTAGGCATGAACCCCTTGTCTGACCTAGACGCCGCCATTTTGGACTTCGAGGAAACCGCGCCGCGCAGCATCGGCCGCAAGGAAGAGGCTATCCGCGCGCAGCTGGACATCTCCCCGGTGCGCTACCACCAGCGCCTTAACCTGCTTCTCGACGCCCCCGCGGCCGCCCAATCCCACCCGCTTCTGGTCGCACGGCTGCGGCGCCTGCGCGAGGAGCGAGAAGACACGCGGCGCGCCGCGCGGGGAAATACCCCAGATAGTTAATTCTGGGTACTAGTGTTGCGTATGTGACTAATGTGAATCCGGAAAATTCGACCGACAAGGTATCCGACGAAACCCGCGCCGGCTCTGCTGCCGGTGCGTCCGCTTCCCGTGCAGCTAAGCGCCCCGCTGGTGGTGGCGCGCACGCTAAAAAGGGCGGCCTCCCGCTGCGCGGCCTGGCGATGGTCCTCATCGCCGTGGCCGTCATGCTCGGACTCTGGGCTTTGTACTCCATGACCTCAGGCGACGATGACTCCACCGTGGCCTCCGAGAGCACGCAGGAAAACTCTGCCGGTTCCACCATCGGTGCCGCGCCCGAAGGATCTGCCGGCCCCGACGCCGCAGGCTCCCGTGCCCCTGGCGCGCCAGGTGCTTCCGAGGGTGCGAGCGCCCCTGCCCCCGCACCGGCACCAGGTGAGGGCGAAAGCGATGCTGCAGGCGACTCGGCCGCGTCCGGCGCTGCCGATGAGGGAGCCGCGGCTGAGGGAGATGCCGCCGCAGGCGAGGAAAACGCCCACTCCGCCGCGCGCGACCGCAACGATATTAAGGTCAGCGTCCTCAATAACTCCGGCGAGGTAGACAAGGCCAAGAAGGAAGCCGATTCCCTCAAGGGTGGCGGCTTCAAGGTTGGCTACGTGGGCAACCTGCCGGGCGATGTCCTCACCGTTCCGAAGACCACCGTCTTCTTCCCAGAAGGCGATGCCTCCGCTGAGGCTCTGGCCAAGGAAGTCGCCGCTCGCTACCAGGCCGATATCGCCCCGATGAACCGCGACCTGCCTAAAGAAGCAACCGATGACGGCGCCGTCGTCGTCGCCCTGGCGGTACCGCAGGCCTAAGCAAGCCGCGCACCTGACTTAAAGTCCAAGGCCATCCGGCCGAAGAGCAAGCACCATAGTTCTTCGGCCGAATGCCTTGGACTTTTGTGATCTGAACTTGTCCGCGACCGCCCGTCCACCGGTGCGAACAGGTTAAATAAAATTCACGCCTTAATACCTGTCACCCGTTAAGCTGAATGGGTGAAGATCCCGGCAGAACAATTCGCCCGCTCTCCCGAACCAACGCTCGGCGTGGAATGGGAGGTGGCGCTCGTGGACCGTGGCACGCGCGACCTTGTCCCGCGCGGCGCAGAACTCATTGACCTCGCCACTGCAACCCACCCCGAGATCCACCTGGAAAAGGAATTCCTCCAGAACACGGTAGAGCTGGTCACGGGCATCTGCCATACCGTGCCGGAAGCCATCGCTGACCTGAACACTTCCCTGAAGGCAGTGGAAGAAGCAGCCGATAAACTGGGCGTAGACGTCTGGGCCTCTGGTGGCCACCCGTTTACGGACTTCCGGGAGAACCCGCTTTCGGATAAGCCCAGCTATCAAGAAATCATCGCGCGCACCCAGTACTGGGGCAAGCAGATGCTGCTTTGGGGCACGCACGTGCACGTGGGCGTTAGCCACGAGGACCGCGTATGGCGCATCATCAATGCGCTGATGACCAAGTACCCCCACCTGCTGGCCATTTCTGCGTGCTCGCCCGGGTGGGAGGGCCTCGATACCGGCTATGCCTCCAACCGCACCATGCTGTACCAACAGCTGCCCACCGCAGGCATGCCGTATCAATTCCGCGATTGGGCCGAGTGGCAGTCCTATATGCGCGACCAGGCCATTTCCGGCGTTATTAATCACACCGGTTCCATGCACTTTGATATTCGGCCGGCGTCCAAGTGGGGCACGGTGGAGGTGCGCGTCTCTGATGCGACGTCCAACCTGCGCGAGCTCTCCGCCATCGTGGCGCTCACTCACTGCTTGGTGGTGTACTACGACCGGCTTATCGACGCCGCGGAGCCCCTTCCCACCCTGCAGCCCTGGCACGTGGCAGAAAATAAGTGGCGCGGTGCCCGCTATGGCATGGACGCGCTGGTGATTACCTCCCGCGAGACCGATGAGGCCTGGGTTAAGGACGAGTTAGCGGAGATGGTGGATGAGTTTAGCCCCATTGCGCGCGAGCTGGGATGCGTCAACGAGTTAAAGCTCATCCACGAAATTATCGATGGCGGAGCCGGCTATGAGCGGCAGCGCCGTCTCTTTAAAGAGACGGGCAGCTGGCGCGAGGTGGTCGAAGAGACCTGCCGCGAGTTGCACACCTTCCGCCCGCTCTAAAGCGGCGGGCAGGCGGGCCCGGGGCTAGTCCTCGGAGCGTGAATGGCGACCGTAGGCCGGGGTATCGGGGATATCGGTGATGTCCTGAGCCGCCGGGAACGCGCGCGTTTCCGGCCCTACCGCGGGCATTTCTGCCGTTTCATCGCTGACGGGTTGCGCTGCCCGTGGATGACCCTGGCCCCTCCGGCTCGTAGCTGCCGTATTAAACGAGCGCGCCGGGAGTGCCCCGGCCTCCGCGGAAGCAGGTTGCGCACCAGCGGGCTTTGCGCCAGTGGGCTGCGCAGGTAAGTGGTGGCGGCCCGGGGCGGGCGCTTCCTCTTCCGGCTGGTTGCCAGGAATAAAACCCCACACCGCGTAGAAGGCGATAAAGAGGACGCCGGCGCCGGTGAAGGCCAACGTTCCCCACGGCTGCAGATCCCAGTGGTTGAGCGAGCGGCTAGCCGCAGATAGCCACACGGGTGCGGAGATAAACGGCATGGTCACCGCACACATAGCGAGCACCGACACGAGGCCAGCGACCTGCGCGCCGAGGATGCCGGGCAGGCGCTTGCCCAGACCCTGGTTGACGGCAACCAGCACGACGACGGCCAGCGGCACCGTCCACACCCAGTGGTGATACCAAGAGAAGGGGGAGACCAAGCAGGAGCTGATGCCGGCAAGCGCAAGTGCGGCGGAATTATTGCGGTGCTTCATCGCGGTGCGCAGCGCCAGGCAGGTCAAAATTAAGACCACGATTACGGCGGCAAGCCAGATCCAGCCGCCATCGATGCCCCATGCGCGGACCATCACCGAGCGAATGGACTGCGCACCTGGGTTGGTGTGCTCGCCCACGCGGGAGGACTTAAAGATAGCGTCGGTCCAGAAATCGGCGGCATCCGGAATCGTCACGAAACCAATGGCAACGGTCACCGCGAAGGTAAGGATAGCGATGATCGCTTGCCACCAGCGCTTCTGGAAGAGCAAGACCAGACCCATATAGGCCGGGGTGAGCTTCATACCCGCGGCCAAACCAATTCCGATGCCCGGCAAAGCGCGCTTGCGCGGGAGGATGTCCAAGGCCACCAGCAGCATCAAAAAGATGTTGATCTGGCCAAAGAATAAGGTGCCGTGCACCGGCTCATTCGCCGGGGTGCAGCACAGCAGCAAAAGGCCCAGCAGCCAAATTGCCGGGGAGAGCTTGAGGCCGCGCTCACGCAGGACCAGCATAATAACCGTGAACAAGGCGAGGGCGGTGCCGCCTTGCCAGAGGAGGATCAAGGGGTCGTCGGCAAGCGTGGAAAGCCACGTGAAAAGAGTGCCGGAAAAGGGTGGATAGGTAAAAGGCAGGTCGCCAATATAGGCGTTATCGTAGAGGTCCGCGCCTTGGGCCACCTCGCCGCCGGCGAGCCAATAAATCTTCAGATCCAGGGGAACGCGCCACACAAAAGCGCTATTGCCGTCGAAGATGCTGAAGCGGTAGACGATGACGCCGATAAGAGCGGCGAGCAAAGCCACCATAGTGGGAAGCCCATAAAGCTTTTTCACGGTGAAAAGCGTCTCCTACTTGCGGCGCAGCGACTTCGCGGCGGGTCGGTCGTTGCGGGACATGGATTCCTCGGTGCCGTACAGACCCTCACGGCGTGCAATACGTGAGGTGCGCTGCGCGGTTACCGGGCTAGTGAACATGGCAAACAGTACCAGCAAAACGAGTATTCCTAAATCCCCGCGCTCGGCTACGCTGAAGGATTCCGCGCCAGTGATGCGTATGATGGCGCCGAGGATGGTGAGGATAAGCCCTGTGGTTTGTGGCTTGCTTACCGCGTGTACACGAGACATCGTGTCCTTGAACCGAGCGATGCCGATGGCTGCGGCCAAGGTGAGGACGCTGCCGCCAATAATGAGGATGAGCGAGAGTACATCTGCAATAAAGGACCAGCTCATTGGCTATCCCTCTTCCTAAACCTGGTGACGGATACGGTGGAGATGAATCCCAGCAGCGCAATGACCAGCATGGCTGAGACCACGGTCGTGTTAAGTGACCAGCACATATAGGTAGCCAGCGCGCACTGGAACATCGCGGTAAAGCCATCCATGCCGACCAAGCGGTCCAGCGAATTGGGGCCGGTGACAATACGCCAGACGGTGATGAGGAAGGAGACCATCAGCAGCGCGGCGGCCACCAGCAAAATCGCGTTATAGATCTGCGGATCCATTAGGGGTGGCTCCTTTCAAAGATGTCAAGGAATGAGGCCTCAAGGTGGGCCACGGCACCGATTTCGCGCTGAATCTGGGCCTCATCGCGGGCGTCTAAGATATGGACGGTAATCATGCGGTTGGCAATGTCGATATCGGTCACCGTGCCGCCTGGCTGCAGGTTATACAGCGTTACGGCCAGGGAGAGTACGAACTCATTATCCAAGCGCATGGGCAGCTCCAAGATGGCGGTCTTGGGCACCGGCTGCGGGCGCACGGCCAGCCAGCCCACCTTGAGCGAGGCGTAGAACAACTCCCAGAACCAGCGGAGCATGAACACAATGAGCTTGCCCCAAGAGACGTCGATGCCGGTGATAGGCATGGCTGGCAGCGGCAGGGCAAAGACAATGACGACGCCGATGATAAGCCCTGCCACCAGGTTGCCCACGGTGACCTCGCCCATGAGCATGCACCACATGACTACCAGCCAGACGATGAACCACGGGCGGAAGCGGTGGCGCAGACCGGAAAAGCGCGTGTTAGTCATCGCTAATATCCTTCCTCTTGGCGGCGTCCGGGGACTTTACATCCGTGGAATGCGAATCGCGGCCACCGGCTTCTGGGTCGGTGCGGGCATCTAAGTCCGGTGAGGCCGGAGGCTCCGCCTCAGGGGAGGGGCTGCGGCGATTTTCATAGGAGTCCGCGCCGCCGGTGTAGCGCTCCTTCTGGTTGAGGTGGCGGGTGGGATCATCTGCGCGGTCGCCCAACACTGCGTACTGGTAAATGGACGTATCCTGCGCGGATTCGGCCGCGCGTGAGGTGATACCGGAAATCGGTCCAACCAAGAAAGTAATGGACGTAGACGCTGCCACCAGCAGGGTAGTAGAAGCAATCATGCCAAAGGGCACCCTGCCTACATCCTGGCGAGAAGAAAATTCCACCTCATCGGTGATATCGGAAAGCGGGGCCGGGCGGGCGAGCGCTACGTTGCCTTCTGGGGCATCGGCGCGGTCGCGTTGAAAGCCCTTGGCCCACACCAGCATCATGACGTAGAGGGTCAGCAGCGAGGTGACTACGGCACCGACGATGAGTACCCACGCCATCCAGGAGCCTTCATTCGCACCGGCTTGCAGCAGGATGACCTTGCCCAAGAAACCGGAGAACGGCGGGATGCCGCCCAGGTTAATGGCAGGGATGAAATACAAGATTCCGATGAGCGGAGCAGAATACATTAGCGAGCCCAAGCGGCGCAGCGACGAGGTGCCGGCCTGGCGCTCGACCAGTCCGACCACGAGGAATAGCGCGGTTTGGACCAGAATGTGGTGCACGGCGTAGAAGATGGCGCCAGACAGACCCTGTGCGGTGCCGAGGGAGACTCCGAAAATCATGTAGCCAATGTGGCTAACCAGGGTAAAGGATAAAAGGCGCTTAATATCGGACTGCGCAATCGCGCCTAGGATGCCCACCAGCATCGTGGCGAGGGCGACCCACATGAGCACGGTATCGAGCCCACCGGCGGTGAAGACCGAGGTGCGGGCGCGGATGATGGCGTAGACACCGACCTTGGTCAGCAGGCCGGCGAATACGGCCGTGACTAGCGACGGCGCCGTGGGATACGAGTCCGGCAGCCAGGCGTCCAACGGAACCACGGCAGCCTTAATACCGAAGGCGACGAGCAGCGTGGCAAAGATGGCGGTGCGAGTTCCCTCTGGGATGTCCTGCATGCGTTGGCCAATCTGAGCCATGTTCATCGTGCCCACGGAGGAATACACATACCCCAACGCGAGCAAGAAGATCATCGACGAGGCCATCGACACCATCACATAGCCCACACCGGCGCGCACGCGACCGGCGGAGGCACCCAGGGTCAACAGCACATACGACGCCACGAGGAAGACCTCGAAGCCCACGTAGAGGTTGAAGAGGTCGCCGGCCAAGAAGGAGATATTAACGCCCATGGTCAGCAGCATGTAGGTGGGCAAGAAGACGGCCACTGGCTCGTCCTTGGTGCCATCGCGTACGCCCTGGGAAATGGCGTACCAAATGACAGAAAACAGCACTACGGAGGACGTAAAGAGCATCACCGCAGAGAGGCGATCGGCCACGAGCGTGATGCCCACTGGGGCGTCCCAACCTCCTATCTGCAGGGTTTGGATGCCTTCAAAATCCGCGATGAGGATGAGTAAGGCATTGACCACGGCGGTAATAAGCAGTGAGAAAAATACGATCTGGCGCTGCGCATTGGGAATGCGGCCAAAAATCAATGCGAGGGCTGCGGCCACTGCGGGGATGATAATCGGCAGCGGAATGAGGTAGCCGATGTAGGGAAAGAGGACATCGACAAGCGGCTGTACGGTCTCACTCATCGCGGGCCCCCTTTACCGGCTCCTCGAAGGATGCAGGGCCGAAGTTATCGCCTTGCTTGGTGGCGCGGCCCGTGGTCGGGTCATTGGACGCATCGTGGTCCGGGCTGGCGGCCGCATTGCCCGGGCGCGCAGCCTTAGCCGCAATCGCGGTATCCTCCGCGTCATCTTCAATGACATCGTCCGTGCGGTAGCGGTACTGACGGTAGGCTAACGTAAGGATGAAGGCCGTAAGTGCCATGGAGATAACGATGGCGGTAAGAATCATCGCCTGCGCCAGTGGATCCGCAATCTCGGCGCCGAAAGGTTCCGAGTCGCGGCCATCGATAGGCGGGGAACCGGCCGAACCGCCGGACTGCAGCAAGAAGAGGTTAGCGCCATTGCCCAAAAGCAACAGGCCAAGCAGCATTTTGGTCATGGCGCGGTCCAGGAGTAGGTAGACGCCCGCGGCTACGAGCACACCGGCGGCCAAGAGGAGGAAGAGGTTGGTTTCCATTTATTTCTCCTTCCCTGTGGTGGCGGTTGTGCTTGCTGTAGCGGCTTGTTTCTTTTCCTTGCGCTGGGCCCGTTGTGCCTTTTGCTTGGCGGTGCGTTGGCGTTGCTGCCGGGCCAGCGAGCGGGCGCGATCACGGGCACGTTGCTTACGCATATCCTCTTCCTCGTCCAGCTTGGCACCCAACGAATTCAAGATATAGAGCGTGAGCCCCACGACGATGAGGTAGACACCTGCGTCAAAGACCAACGCTGAAGGCAGTGAAACCTTGCCAATGAGCGGAATCTCCGGCGAGGTGTACCCGCTGGTAAGCGGCGGGTGGCCAAAGAACATGGGAGCCACTGCGGCCAGGGCGGACAAGAAGAGGCCGGTGCCCATGGTGCGTCCGGCGTCGATAGGCAGGGTCTCTTCCAATTCCGCACGCCCGCCGGCCAGGTAGCGCAAGATGAGCGCCAGCGCGGCGACGAGGCCGCCGGCAAAGCCGCCACCCGGGGCGTTGTGGCCGGCGAAGAAGAAGTAGAAGGACAGCGCGACCATGGACGGGAAGAGCACGCGGGTAGAGACATCGATCATCAGTGAGCGGTTGAGTGCTTGCTCTGATTCCACCCCGGCGGCCAGCCACCGCCGGCCGGTAACCCGCAGGGTGGGACGGCGACTTTCGCGGCCGAAGGATTGGGTGCGATAAATCAGAGAGACCACGCCTAGGGCGGCGATGATGATCACCGTGATTTCGCCAAAGGTATCCCATGCGCGCAGGTCCACCAGCAAGACGTTGACAGCATTGGCGCCGTGTCCAATCTCCTTGGCCAGATCCGGCATGAACTCGGAGATGGGCTTGGACTGGCGAGCGTTGATGGCAAACATTGCAACCACGGTGACCGTCAGGCCCGTGCCCACCGATAGCCACGCGCGCAGGCGACCCATCTTGGGGTCTTGCTTCCACTCGGTGGAGGCAGGCATGCGGCGCAGGACCAGCATGAAGAGAACCATCACGATGGTCTCTGTCAGCAGCTGGGTCAGCGCAAGATCTGGTGCACCGTGGAGCGCAAAGATAAAGGCGAGCGTATAACCGGTCACGCCCACGATGATGACGGCGGACAGACGGTTATCGGTGACCGTGGCGGCTACGGCGGCCACCATGATGATGAAGGCGGCGACGATCTGCCAAGGATTTTCCGCCACAATCATGCGGATATCGGTGAGATCGCCCTTGATGATCATAGCCAGTGGCAGCAGCATCAATGTGGCAAAGATAACCGTCAAGTTCAGCTGCAGGGAGCCGCGCTGCGTGGTTGCCGTCGTGCGCAGTGAGAGCTGGCGCAAAAGAGCGATGACCGAGTCATAGGCATCATCCGCATTGCCCAGCGCAGGATAGGCGAATTGCCACTTGACCAGGACCTGGCGTTGCCAGTGCATAATAATACCGCCCACGATAATGAGCGCGGAAAGGCCGAGTGCCACGGAAAGTCCATGCCACAGGGCTAGTTCGCTATGCTCCTTCGGGGCGAAGGTGGAGTCGAGATGCTGGTCAAAGGCCGCCGATAGGGGCTTGGGGAACACACCAAGTGCCACGGTTAGGGCAGTGAGCAGGGCAGGAGAGAGCCATAATCCCATAGTTACGGGATGCATCTTGGCGACGGCCTTTGCCGGCTCCGTTCCATTGACCTCCTTCTTGGTGGCAAAGGCACCCCACAAAAAGCGCAGCGTATAGGCCATCGTGAGGATAGAACCGAGGACATAAGCCACAAGCATCATATTGCGTGGCATGCCGGCCAAGAGCTCCTCGTGCATGGTGGCTTCCAGCACAGCCTCTTTGGCCACGAAGCCAAATAGAGGTGGGACGCCGGCCATGGAGAACCCGGAAATGATCGCAATGCCGAAGAGGAATGGTTCTTTGCGCCCCATTCCGGATAGCTTGGTGATATCCCTTGTGCCTGAGCAGTGATCGATAGCGCCGACGACCATAAAAAGCGCCGCCTTAAATAGCGAGTGTGCAAAGGTCAGCGCGAGACCAGCCTGCATGGCTTCCCGCGAGCCTACGGCCATGATGGAGGTGATAAACCCTAGCTGGGAGACGGTGCCATAAGCCAAAATCAGCTTCAGGTCGCGCTGCTTGAGCGCCATCCAGCCGCCGAGCAGCATGGTAAATACGCCTAGGGAGATAACCACCACGTGCCAGGTGGCCACCTCATACATTGAGGGCGCCAGGCGCCCGATTAGGTAGATGCCTGCCTTCACCATCGCGGCGGAGTGGAGATAAGCGGAAACCGGCGTCGGCGCCGCCATCGCACCCGGCAACCAGAAGTGGGCCGGCGCGATGGCGGACTTCGTTAGCGCGCCCGCCAAGATGAGCACGATGGCGACCGTGACAAATGGCGTCTGGGCAAAGTGCTGATAGGCGGTGATATCGCTAAAGGTCCACGCTCCGGTCTGGCGTCCGAGCAGGATGATGCCCATGAGCATGGACAGCCCGCCCAGTGCGGTGACCATGAGTGCCTGCTGCGCGGCGCGGCGGGAAGACGCACGCTCCGCGTAGTAGCTGACCAAAAGGTAGGACAGCATGGAGGTAATCTCCCAGAACACGTACATGAGCAGGAAATTGTCCGCGGCCACTAGACCAAACATGGCGGTGGCAAAGCCCACCATTTGCGCGGCGAACAGGGCTAAGCGGCGGCGCGTGCCGTCAAAATAGCCCCAGCAATACACCAGGACAAGCGCGCCCATGCCCAGGATGATGAGGCTAAATAGTGCGCCTAGCCCGTCCAAGCGGAGGTCAAAACTGAGGTTCGCGGACGGCATCCATTCCACGGTGCGTTCGACCGCGCCGCCGTCTGTGAAGGTGCCGCGCAGGAAATGCACGAGGGTCCACACGAAGCCAGCGCCGGGGACCAGTGCCAAAATTCCAAAAGCCGGGCGACCCATTCGCATGATGAGCAGCGGTGCTACCACGGTGGCAGCGATGAGAGTACCCAGGAGTATTAGCACGTTGGTTACTGCGCTCCTTTTGGTTGTGTCACGTTCTCTTGCCCCGCTGCCGCGAATACCACGAGCATCACAACTAATGAGAGACGAGAACATTCACGAGCCGCACGCCGCTGAGTACGCCGCGGTGGCATAGTGCAAGCAACATGGCCGAGCGCGGGGCCAACTTTTGCCATTTTACCGGCTTTTCTACGGCTTTGAAAGAATTATTTTTGACGCTGTATTATATGCTGCTATTTCGGGCCGATTTAGGGCAGAAAGAAACCCCGCATCCCATTGGTTTGGGACGCGGGGAGTTGGCGGCAAGCCGCTAAGCCGAAGCGGCGGCAGCCGCGGCGGCCGAGAGGGGTGAGCCCCTTAGGCGTAGCGCTGCAAGAAGAGCGCTTCTGCGGCAGCGATATTCTCGATCTCGGTGGGATCGACGGACTCATTGGCCGAGTGGATGGTGCACTTTGGCTCCTCCACACCGTAGAGGGCGATTTCCGCGTTCGGGTGAGCCTCCTGCAGCTCGGTGGTCAGCGGAATGGAGCCGCCCATGCCCTGTGCGGCAGTATCCGTGCCGTAGGCCTCGGTGAGGCACTCGCCCAGTAGGGCAGCGGCGGGCTTTTCCGGATCTGTGGCAAAACCGGCATTGGCCTCGAGCACCTCGGCCTTAACGTGGGCGCCCCATGGGGTGTGGGCGCGGAGGTGATCACAGACGGCGTCGGCAATCGCAGCGGCATCGGCGCCGGCCGGAACGCGCAGGTTGAGCTGCGCGGAAGCGGTGGCAGGTACGGCGTTGACGGCCTCTGACACCGGGGTGGAGGTAAAGCCGGTCACGGTAATGGCCGGGCGGGACCAGACCATGTTGGCCACCGGGGTGGCACCGGCCGGGTCGTCTTCGCCCATGATCTTGGTGCCCTCCAGCAGCTGCGCATCGGCGCGGAAGGCTTCGGCCGGGTACTCCTGGCCGGACCACTCGGCGCTGGTATCTACGCCGTCGATAACCGTGCGGCCGTACTCATCGGAGAGGGAGTCGATGGCGCGCATCAGCGCCTTGGCGGCATCCGGGGCCGCGCCGCCGAATTGGCCGGAGTGCACGGCGGAGGCCAAAGTATCGACCTGTACGCCAATCTGCGCGCCGCCGCGCAGGGACGTGGTCAAGGTCGGCTGGCCCACAGCGGCGTTGCCCGCATCGGCGATGAGGATGGCGTCGGCAGCAAAAAGCTCCGGGCGATCCTTGATGAGCTGGGACAGGCCCTCGCCGCCGCGCTCCTCAGAGCCCTCAATGAGGTACTTCAGGTTCACCTTGGTGCCGCCGTTATTGTCCACCGCGCGCAGGGCAGCTAGGTGCATGGCCACGTTGCCCTTGCAATCGGCGGCGCCGCGGCCGTACCAGCGGGTGGTGCCATCGGCGGCCTCACGCTCGGTCAGGGTGAACGGATCGGATTCCCAAGCCTCGCGGTTGCCGGCCGGCACCACGTCATAGTGGGAGTAGAGCAGCACCGTCTTGGCGCCCTCATCGCCCTTGCGCTCACCCAAGATGGCGGTGGAGCCATCGGCCGTGGTGATGGTTTCTACGCTCACTCCCGCCTCCTCCAGTGCGGACTTAACCCACTGGCTTGCGCCCTTGGTCTGGTCCTCCAAACCTTCCTCGTCGTGGACGGAATTAAAGGCCACGAGCTCGCTGAGCTGGCGGAAAATGGTCTCGCGATCGTTGTGAATGCTTTCATTAAGTGCAGTCATGGTCTCTACGGTACCCGCCCGCCCCAAGCTATAGAGCAACCGGAATAGGAAAACGCTGGGGTGGTGAACTAAAATTTATTCATTCCACCCTGTGCGGATTCTGTCCGTTCGGACTCAAACCGAGGAAAGAAACCGGTACCAAACAGATGGAAACGGACGTAGCTGGCTGCGGCCCGCTGTAGCCCGCTGCGTGGGTGAAATAAGAAACTTTCATAGCCGAGAATAGAAAGGACCTGGCATGGCGAACGCACCATCCGCCGCAGGTTCCAAGGCCTCCCTGCCCGAGCTGACTCTGCGCGGCATCATCATCGGTGGCCTGATTACCCTCATCTTCACCGCCGCCAATGTGTACTTAGGCCTGAAGGTGGGCTTGACCTTTGCTACCTCCATCCCGGCCGCCGTGATTTCCATGGCGGTGCTGCGCCGGTTCAAGGGCCACAATGTTAAAGAAAACAACATTGTGCAGACCATTGCCTCTGCCGCGGGCACCTTGTCCGCCATCATCTTTGTCCTCCCGGGCCTGGTGATGGTGGGGTACTGGCAGGGCTTTGGCTTTGTACAGACGGCCGGCGTGTGCATCATCGGCGGCGTGCTGGGCGTGATGTATTCCATCCCGCTGCGCCGTGCTTTGGTCACCGGCTCCGATCTGCCCTACCCGGAGGGCGTGGCCGCGGCCGAGGTCCTCAAGGTGGGCGATGAGAATGCGTCTGGCACCAGCCAGGAAGAAAATGCCAAGGGCCTGCGTGTCATCGTCGCGGGTGGCATTACCTCGGCCGTCATGGCGCTGCTGACCGCAATGAAAGCCGCCGCCTCCGAGGTCACCGCCTATTTCAAGCTCGGCGCTGGCGCGACCACCCTGGGCACCAGCCTGTCCACCGCGCTTATCGGCGTGGGCCACCTGGTGGGCCTGCCGGTAGGCATTGCCATGCTGGTAGGCGTGGTGATTTCCTACTTCATCTTGCTGCCTATTTTCACCACCGGCGATATTACGGGCGCCACCGCGCTTGCCGACGTCGTCGATACCACCTTCTCCGATGACATCCGCTTCATCGGCGTGGGCACCATGGCCATTGCCGCCATCTGGACCCTGCTGAAGATCGCCGCTCCCATTGCTGTGGGCATCCGCCAGTCCCTAGCCTCCTCGCGCGCCCGCAAGTCCGGCTCCGCCGTGGACGTCACCGAGCGCGATATTCCCTTCCCCTATGTCGCCACCACCATCGTGGCGTTCATGGTGCCTATCGCATTGCTGTTGTGGGACTTTGTGCGCGGTACCGATATCCACGACCACATGGCCGTGCTCATTACCGTCTCCGTCCTCTTTACCCTGCTGGTAGGCCTGATTATCGCCTCCGTGTGTGGCTACATGGCCGGCCTGATTGGTGCGTCTAACTCGCCAATTTCCTCCATCGGCATCATCGCCGTGCTCGCCGCCTCGCTGCTCATCGCGGCCGTCACCCGCGGTACCACTGCGGATCCTTTGTCTTTGGTGGCCTACACGCTCTTCACCGCGGCCATCGTCTTTGGCATTGCCACCATTTCCAATGACAACCTGCAGGACCTCAAGACCGGTCAGCTCGTCGGCGCTACTCCGTGGAAGCAGCAGGTAGCGCTCATTATCGGCGTGGTCTTCGGATCCCTGGTTATCCCGCCGATTCTGCAGGTCATGCTCAATGGCTTCGGCTTCCAAGGCATGGAAGGCGCCGGCGAAGACGCCTTGGCCGCCCCACAGGCGGCCCTGATGTCCTCCGTTGCCTCCGGCATCTTCGATAGCTCGTTGGATTGGAACCTTATCTTCATCGGTATGGCCATTGGCGCTGTCCTTATTATTATTGACGAGCTCCTGCGCAAGTTCACCGATAAGTACTCGCTGTCCCCGCTGGCCGCCGGCATGGGCATGTACCTACCGGCCGCCCTGACCATCGTCATCCCTATCGGAGCCATCCTGGGCACCTTCTATGACAAGTGGGCCGCGAAGCAATCCCACCCGGAGTTTGCCAAGCGAATGGGTACCCTCCTGGCTACCGGTCTCATCGTGGGTGAGTCCCTCTTTGGCGTGGTCAACGCCGGCATCATCGCCGCCGCTGGCGGCGAGAGCCCGCTAGAGATCTTCGAGGGCGGCACGTCTGCCACCATCGTCGGCGTGATTCTCTTTATTGTCGCGCTGACGTTCATCTACCGCTGGACTAAGCGCACGGTCAAGAGCTCCTAGTTTCTGATCCATTCCTTATAATATAATGGCGTCCCTTCGCGGGGGCGCCATTTTTTCTTGCAGTCGCGGTAGGAGAGTGCCAGAATGGTCGTTAGCACTCGCACAGTATGAGTGCTAGATAAATCTACTTCGTTGTGGTTGAGGTTGGTTCACACTCACCAGCCATGCCGTCGCGGGCGTCCGCAGCGAGAAAGACGTGAGTGTCGTCCTCAATAAACCAAGGAGCACAAACACAATGGCAAAGATTATCGCTTTTGATGAAGAGGCCCGCCGCGGCCTTGAGCGCGGCCTAAACACGCTTGCCGACGCCGTCAAGGTCACCCTCGGCCCCAAGGGCCGCAACGTCGTCCTGGAAAAGTCCTGGGGCGCCCCGACCATTACCAATGACGGTGTTTCCATCGCTCGCGAAATCGAGCTCGAGGATGCTTACGAGAAGATCGGCGCCGAGCTGGTCAAGGAAGTTGCCAAGAAGACCGACGACGTCGCAGGCGACGGCACCACCACCGCAACCGTGCTGGCGCAGGCTCTGGTACGCGAGGGTCTGCGCAACGTAGCCGCAGGTTCCAACCCAATGGGCATCAAGCGCGGAATCGAGACCGCAACCAAGAAGGTTGTGGACTCCCTGCTGTCTTCCGCCAAGGAAGTAGAAACCCAGGAGCAGATCGCTACCACCGCTGGCATCTCCGCTGCTGACCCGGCCATCGGCGAGAAGATCGCCGAGGCTATGTACACCGTGGGCAACGGCTCCGTAAACAAGGACTCCGTTATCACCGTGGAAGAGTCCAATACCTTCGGTGTTGACCTCGAGGTAACTGAGGGTATGCGCTTTGATAAGGGCTACATCTCCGGCTACTTCGCTACCGATATGGAGCGCCAGGAGGCGGTCCTCGAGGATCCGTACATCCTGCTGGTCTCCTCCAAGATCTCCAATATCAAGGACCTGGTTCCGCTGCTGGAGAAGGTCATGCAGTCCGGCAAGCCGCTCCTCATCATCGCCGAAGACGTTGAGGGCGAGGCCCTGTCCACCCTCGTGGTGAATAAGATCCGCGGCACCTTCAAGTCCGTTGCTGTGAAGGCACCGGGCTTCGGTGACCGCCGCAAGGCCACTCTGCAGGACATGGCCATCCTTACCGGCGGCCAGGTTATCTCTGAGGAGGTCGGACTCTCCCTCGAGACCGCCGAGCTAGAGTACCTTGGCCAGGCACGCAAGGTTGTTGTCACTAAGGATGAGACCACCATCGTTCAGGGTGCTGGCTCCCAGGAGCAGATCGACGGCCGCATCAAGCAGATCCGTGCCGAGATTGAAAGCTCCGATTCCGACTATGACCGCGAGAAGCTGCAGGAGCGCCTGGCTAAGCTCTCCGGCGGCGTTGCCGTCCTTAAGGTCGGTGCCGCTACCGAGGTTGAGCTCAAGGAGCGCAAGCACCGCATCGAGGATGCAGTCCGCAATGCTAAGGCTGCCGTGGAAGAGGGCATCGTTGCCGGCGGTGGCGTGGCCCTGCTGCAGGCCGCTTCCGTTCTGGACTCCCTGGATGACCTCAAGGGCGACGAAGCTACCGGCGTCAAGATCGTTCGCGAGGCTCTGTCTGCACCGCTGAAGCAGATTGCACACAACGCTGGCCTAGAACCGGGCGTTGTTGCTGACAAGGTTTCCTCCCTGCCGGCGGGCGAGGGTCTGAACGCTGCTACCGGTGAGTACGTCAACCTCATGGAGGCTGGCATCAATGACCCGGTTAAGGTCACCCGCTCCGCTCTGCAGAACGCTGCGTCTATTGCAGCGCTGTTCCTGACCACCGAGGCTGTTGTTGCTGACAAGCCTGAGCCGGCTGGCGCCAACAACGGCATGCCGGATGCTGATGCCATGGGCGGCATGGGCTTCTAGGTCCCGAAGACGAGGTATTAGGGCAATTTTTAGAGCCCTCTAGCCCCTTCTGAGCGCCCCGTTTCTGTGCTTTTGAGCGCATGAAGCGGGGCGCTTCGGCGTGTCTGCATCATTCTGCTTAATTGGTGTGATACAGCGGCGCCTCGTCTTTACGGGAAAGCCCTCCGAAGATGCTCGTCATAGCTGATTTCGATTTGGGCTGCGGGGTAATGAACAACCCGGAACCTTATCGCGGTTGAAGGCTTAACAATTACCGTCACAGCTTTTAACACCTTAACCATGCGTCTCAGTGACCCCGTATAGGGGTAACTGAAGGGCAGAAATTTATAAAAGTTTTTCGCTCTCAGAGGTGGAGTTTCAGGCCTATCTATCGTTCGTTACACGGAAAAGCGTTACAGTGTTAAGTTTTAATTCACCTACCTATTTGGGGCGTGGCAAAAAAGCCCAGTTCAGTGGACTTTGAGTTGGGGTAAAAAGTTTTTAATGACTGCTATAATTTATAACCCCATCCTTATCAAGTTGCCAATGTGCCGGAACGTTCATGCGAATTTGACTTGATTTCGTCCAAACTTGTGCCAAAATAAATCATGTGACGCCCACTGAGGGTGTCTGCAAACTGCAAACCCCTCCGCGGCAAAAGCTTCGGATCTATTTTAGGAGTTCAAATATGGATCTCTCTAACGTAATCACCCACCTGGACAACTTCGTCACCACCTGGGAAGGCTGGGGCAAGATCCTGGGCAACGTTGGTTCCTTCTTCCAGAACACCATCTTGGCCTTCGACTTCCTGTCCTCCGAGCCTGAGGCAGCTGATTTCTTCCCAGGCACCTCTTCCCTGATTACTGAGAACAAGTAATTCATTTACTTCTCATCGGGGCCTTTTAGGTTCTGATCTTCAATCATCAAATACTAGTCCTAAGGAGATAAAATGGACGGCTTCATTAACTTCGCAATCGGTTCTTCCGAGTTCGCAAACGACCTGAACATCTACGCAACCCTGATCGATCCGCTCGTTCAGATTGCTAAGGGCGCTTCCGACCTGCTCGGCATGTTCGCATAAGAACATCCTTCAGTTCTGAGCTTTAACGCTCGCTGAAGAAGGAAGGCCTACCGAATCGGTAGGCCTTCCTTTTGTTTTATTGCTCAATTGGGGGCAGGGGTAACTGCGAAAATTTAGCGCGCTTGATGCCTACATTCGGGTTACACTTAATGCATGGCTGATATTAAAGACGACGACCTTCCCGAGATTGACCTGGCAAAAACTGACGGCTACGTCGTCGATGGAACCGACGAGGATGATCCTTCGCTGATCATGCCGGATGGTTCCCCGGTTCAGACTTGGCGTGAAAATTACCCCTATGATGAGCGTATGACTCGCGACGAGTACGAGTCTGTGAAGCGCGCTCTGCAGATTGAGTTGCTGAAGTGGCAGAACTGGACCAAGGAAACTGGCCAGCGCCACATCATTATCTTTGAGGGTCGCGATGCGGCCGGCAAGGGTGGCACCATTAAGCGTTTTAACGAGCACCTGAACCCGCGTGGTGCTCGCACTGTGGCTCTGGAGAAGCCATCGCCGCGTGAGTCCACCTCGTGGTATTTCCAGCGTTATATTGAGCATTTCCCGGCCGGTGGCGAGATTGTCTTCTTTGACCGCTCTTGGTACAACCGCTCTGGTGTGGAGCGCGTTATGGGCTTTTGTACCGAAAGTCAGCATGCGGAATTCCTCCGTGAGGTGCCAATGCTGGAGAACATGATTCTTGGCTCGGGTATCTCCCTAACCAAGCTGTGGTTCTCGGTTACCCGTAAGGAACAGCGCACCCGCTTCGCTATCCGCCAGATCGACCCGGTGCGCCAGTGGAAGCTATCCCCGATGGACCTGGCTTCGTTGGATAAGTGGGATGACTACACCCGTGCGAAGGAAGAGCAGTTCCGTTACACGGATACGGAAGAATCGCCGTGGATCACCATTAAGTCCAACGACAAAAAGCGTGCCCGTATTAACGCCATGCGCTATGTGCTGTCCAAGTTCGAGTATACGAACAAAGACCACGAGCTGGTGGGCGAGGTCGATGAGAACATCGTGAAGCGTGGTCGCGATCAGATTGGTGACTAGGTTGAGCTAAAGTAGCCGCACAGTAGGCGGGAAACTCGGTAAGTCCGGGTTTCCCGCTTTTTGTTTTAGAGGTGCCAAAAGGGGGTAATTGGGGAGGAATAGTTTCGTGGAAATTAGGGGATTTTAAAGGGGTATTTCCGTGCGGTTATGTTACGGAACCGTAGGTAATATTGTCGAAAACTATTTGTGAACTACGTCTCAGTATATTTAGCATCACTGTTATTTCAATCTCATCTAGCGCAAGGATATGACCTCCAGCACCACGAGGAGACAGTGATGATGAAGAAGCACGTAACCGCTTGCCTGACGGCGGCAGCAGTACTGGCAGCACCAGTTGCGGTACCTGGCGCGCTCACGGCAGAAGCAATCGCACAGGAAGCCTCGGCACCTGCGCCCGCGGCAGACCAGAAACCAGATGTATTGAGGCGCCCAACTGTCTCGGAAAAGCAGGTATCCGATGAAGAAGGTTACTTCGACAGCGCTCACGGCGAGGGCGTCAAGATCTACTACCGCAAGCAGAAAGTGGCCAACCCACGCGGTGCGGTGGTTCTTGCGCACGGTGTCTCTGAACACTCGGGGCGATATGATTACGTCGCCAAGCGCCTGCTGGATGCGGGCTACAACGTCTACCGTGTAGACCACCGCGGGCACGGCAAGTCCGCTGGCGGCAGCGTGCCACTGGGGCACATTGATAATTTCCAGTACATCCTGGATGACTTCGACCATGTGGTGGACATGGCCAAGGAGGAAAACCAGGGAGTAAAGACCTTCTTGCTGGGCCACTCGATGGGCTCGCTGACCGTGGAGGCCTATGGCATCCGTGAGCCGGGCAAGGTCGATGGCATCATCACCAACGGTGGCGGCGCGCCGCTGAACCTTTCTGGCAAGAATGTGGCCGGAAAGAATATCACCCCGGATGATATTTCGGAGACCCAGAAGAAGCTGGATCCCACCATCTTTGAGCGCTTGCCGTTGGCCCAACTCACCAGCTTTAATGCGCACTATGCCCAGAACTTGATTCCGCATCGCACCGAAATCGGCGCACAATCTCCGGAGTGGAGCAAGGAGATTCAGCTGTCTAATCCATTTACGGATGGTATCTCCACTAGCCAGGCGGTGAAGGACGAGTATGCTTCCAGCCAGCTCATCGCGCAGAAGACCAGCGCCGGTACCGCCCTGCAGTTGGCAGCAATCGCGAATTATGACGCCGTCAATGCGGATCTCTTCACTGCACCGACGCTCATCATGCACGGCACCAAGGACGGTATCGTGCCGCCGTATTTCTCCCAGGATTGGTACAACTCCATCTCCTCCGAAGATGTGGAGTATGTGACTTGGGAAGGCCAGAAGCATGAGGTCTTCAATGAGCCGGCTGCCGATCAGGCTCTCGATACCGTCGTGGACTGGCTCGACCGTCGCGCCTAAATCCACGCGGGACACAAGGAGAGGACTCTTGGCAGGCATACAGTGCTTGCCAAGAGTTTACGTATATGTAACCGCCCCGTTGCCCAGGCCGGATAGAAATTGAATTATGAAAAATAAACTCTGTGCTTTCTCCTCTGTCCTGGCGCTCACCGGAATGGTGGGCGCGCCCGTTGCAGCGGCCCAGTCTTCGCTTCCGGGTTCCTCCTTTGGTTCTTCTTTGGGATCATCGTTGGGCTCTTCCTGGGGGTCTTCCCAGGGGTCCTCCGAGGGGTCCTCCGAGGGTTCCTCCGCGGGGGACGATGCGCAGCCGAGGGAAGGCACTGAATCGCGAGTGCTGTGGCAAGAAAGCTTCGATGAGGTAGATACCCCGGCATGGTTTACTCACCGCGCGCCGGAGGGGTGGAATACCGACGTGCGGGGCGTGGACTCGGGCGAGGCCCGCTGGAAGGGTTGGACCTTTAGCGATATGCGCCACTGGACCTGGGCGGCCGGTACCGACATGCGCCACTACTTCACCCAGGCGCATGACACTTTCGCCATCATCGACAACAAGCAGCAGCGTCTGGCCGAGGGCGATTCTATGACCGCCGGACTGAAGAGCCCGGCCATCCCGGTGGCGGGGCAGGGCCGCGTGAATGTGGAATTCGACCACCATTACCGCCAGGGCAAGGAAGGACAGAACGCGACGGTGAAGGTCTCCTTCGATGGTGGGGAAGCTCAGGAAATCGCCGTCTTTGATAAGGACGTCTTCTCCAAGCACGAGTCCATCGGCGTGGACGTGCCGGCCGGCGCGAAGAATATGCAGGTTAGCTTCAGCTATAACAACGGCAATGATGACTGGTGGTGGGCGGTGGACAACGTGGGCGTCGTCAAGCCGCTCGGTGAGCTTAAGGGCTCGCCGCTGGCTACCGTGGACGTGCTTTCCGACGTCCAAGGCGACCCCCAAGACTACAAAGACGCGATCCGCCAGTTGAACGGTATGGAGGATAAGGCCGGGGCGCTGGTGCTCAACGGCGACCTCGTGGACGATGGCTCGCAGCAGCAGTGGGATGATTTCTTGGCCGCGCACAGCGAGGTGCCGCACGATTCGGGCAAGGAATTGTGGACCATCGGCAACCATGAAATGTATGGCAAGGAAGGCTCTAAGACTTACCTGGATCGCTTCCTGAAGTACTCCGGCCAGGACAAGCCGTGGAAGGAAGAAGTGGTGGATGGGGTGCCGCTCATTTCGGTAAATACCGAGTTTTATTCCGATATTCTGCGCCACGGCAAGGAGCCGTTCCAGCGCCTTAGCAAGGAACAGCTCGATTGGCTAGATGAGCGCCTGGCTTATTGGGATGCGAAGGGCACTCCGGCGTTGGTCTTTAGCCATCCGTTGCTGCCGCAGACGGTATCGATGTCCCATTCGGCGTGGTACCAGAATGACTTTGAGGACCTTGAGGCGCTATCCAACGTGGTCAATAAGTACAACAACATCGTGTGGTTTAGCAGCCACAGCCACTCCTCGCTGCGTCAGAATAACTGGTGGGGAACCCGCCGCTATGACGGCACCGGTGAGGCCGGCCGCGTCGGTTTCCCGGTGGTCAACACCGGCGCCATCCTCAACGAGTACCTGCCGGATGGCGATAATGACGAGACAATCGTCAAAGAAAAGGAAGAGGCCTCCACCGGACTGCGGGTCAAGGTCTTTGCTGACCGCGTCCGGGTGGAGGCCTGGGACTTTAAGTCCGGCGAGATGATTAAGTATCAGGACTTCGCGCGGTAGCGCGCAGATTGTGGCCGGCGACCTATCGCTCCCACGGCTCGATGGGGTTGCCCTGCCATACGGCGTTGGTGGGCACGCGGTCGCCGCGCATGACCAGCGAGCCGGGGCCCACGGTGGACGCCGTGCCGATGAGCGAGGCCGGCAGCGCCACCGAGTGGGCGGCCAGCGTGGAGCCGTCCTGGATGGTGACGGTATCTAGGCTCATCACGCGGTCTTGGAAGAGGTGGGTTTGCACCACGGTGCCAGGGCCCACGGTGGCGGCCTCACCGATGCGGATGAGATCCGTTTCCGGGAACCAGTAGGAATCGATCCACGCGCCGCGGCCGATCTCCACGCCGAGGGCGCGCAGCCCCAGGTTGATTTCGCCGGAGCCGTAGGTGTGCTGGAAGAACCACGGCGCGGCGACGACCTCCACGAAGGTATCCTGCAGCTCGTTGAGCCAGACAAAAGCGGACCACAACGGGTGGTCGGCCGCGCGGTGCTTGCCCACGCAGATCCACTTCACCGCGACGGTGACGGCCATGGCCACCGCACCCATGCCCATGAGCACGAGGCCGGAAAGGAGCCAGGTGAGGGGGAAGCCGAGGGCGTCGAGAAGCGAGTCGTAGACGCTAAGGGTTGCCGCGAGCAGCATGGCAGAATACATCGGTGCCAAAAGGCGCATGGTTTCCACCACACCGCGGGCGGCCTTGACGGCAAAGCCCGGGTTATAGGTCAGCGCCTCGCCCGAGTTGGCGGGGGAGTCCACCTCTACGGTCACGCGGCGCATGCGCTCTGGCGGTGCACCCCACCAGTTGGCGCCGGCCTTTGTCTTCTTCGGGGTAGAAGAAAGCACGGCAACCAGCGAGTTCTTGGATAGCTTGCGGCCGGGTGCGGTGATGCCGGAGTTGCCCACGAAGGAGCGCTTGCCCACCTTGGTCTCGCCGGTGCGCATCCAGCCGCCGCCGAGCTCGTAGCCGCCGATCATGGTGTCATCGGCCAGGAAGGCGCCCTCTTTGACCTCGGTAAGCTTGGGGATCATGACCGCGGTGGAGATTTCCACGTTGGCGCCAATCTCCGCGCCGAGCGAGCGCAGCCACGCTGGGGTCAGCTGGGAGGCATAGAGCGGGAAGAGCTTGGTGCGGGCCTCGTCCATGAGGCGCTCGATGGCCCACAGGCGCCAGCCCTTGGCCGAGCGCACGGGTGCTACGCCCGGGCTAATGCCCAGCGAGAGAATGCGCACGCCCAGCCAGGTCTGCAGCATATAGGTGGCAAAGGCCGCCAGCGCGCCAACGGGCGCGAAGAAGATCGCACCGACAAAGCTATCGCCGCCCGTGGAATGCACGAGGGCCAAGACGATGGCCGCGCCTACCGCCAGCGCTACAACCGGTTGGATGGCCAGCAGGACGGAGGTGGCGTCATAAATGGCCACCCACCACGGCCGGCGCTTGGGCGTATGGGATGGGAAGCGGTGCTTGGAGCGACCCACCTTTTGGGCAGGCGAGCCGGACCAACGCTGGCTGTCCTTGATCTTCTTGCGGCCGGTCACGGTGGAACCGGCCTCCACGTGGGCATACTTGCCCACCACGGTGCCAGGCAGCAGCGTGGAGCGCGCGCCCACGCGAGCGCCTTCCTTGACGTCGATGGCACCCACATGCAGGATATCGCCGTCCAGCCAGTAGCCGGAGAGGTCCACCTCAGGCTCGATGGCGGCGTGTTTGCCCAAGGTGAGCAGACCGGTCACCGGCGGCAGGGAGTGCAGGTCCACGCCGCGCTTGACCTTGACGCCGAGCGCGCGGGCGTAGTTATTCACGCGCGTGGCACCGGCCAGGGAGCTCGCGCCGGAGGCATTAGCCCAGCGCTCGGCCGCCCAGATGCGCAGGTGCGTCGAACCGCCGCGCGGGTAATCGCCCGGCTTAATTCCGGCCGTAATAAGACGCGCACCGTAGCCGCCAATGGGGATGCGGCCGACGGGGGTGACAAAGACGATGAGCATAGCGATGACCAGCCACCACGGATAGGCCGCGGCCCACTCAAAGCCCAGCGATGCCGCCACGGTGGAACCCAGCATGAGCCAGGCCAGCCAGCTGGAGGCGGCCAGTGTCATGACGGGAATCTGAATCAGGGTCTGGGCGAGGCGGGTGCCGAAGCCGACCTTGGCGACCTCGCGCATGGGGGCATCGGCAGCCGCGGGGCGCGGTTCGGCTCCTGCAATGAGCTCGGCCAGCGAGCCCAAGCGCGGGTGGTCGTAGAGGTCGCGCACGGCCACGGTGGGGTAGCGCTCCCTGATATGGCCCACGAGGGTCGCGGCCGCCAACGAGGTGCCGCCGAGCGAGAAAAAGTCGGCGTTCTCGTCTTCCACGGACACGCCGAGCGTTTCGACCCACAGCTCCGCGAGCCACTTCTCGGTCTCGGTCAGCGTGGTCGATTCCACGCCCACTCCCGGCAGCGGCCACGGAAGGGCCTTCTTATCTACCTTGCCGGAGGTACGCACCGGCAGTTCTTCCATGACGCAGATGCGCGGGACGAGTGCGGCCGGCATGGTTTCGGCCAAGCGGGCGTGCGCGGCCTCGTGATCGAAGCCCTTGGCCTCATCCTCGAGGGAAACGTAGCCCACCAGGACGGATTCGCCGCCCGGGGTCTTTTGCACGGCCACGGCCGAGTTATAGACGTTATCCAGGGCCGCAACGTTGGCTTCGACTTCGCCGAGCTCAATGCGGCGCCCGCCAATTTTCACCTGGTCATCCACGCGGCCGACAAAGTACAGCCCGTCCTCCTCCAGGCGCACATGGTCACCGGTGCGATACGCACGCTGCCAGTCCATCGACTCCAGCGGGGCGTACTTCTCCGCATCCTTGGCCGGATCCAGGTAGGACGCCAGTCCCACGCCGCCGATCACCAGCTCGCCGACGCCGCCTATTTCCACAGGTATGCCCTGCTTATCGACGACCACCAGGTCCCACCCATTCAACGGCAAGCCAATGGACACCGGCCGGCCCGGCAGCATCTGCTGAGCGCAGGCGACGACCGTGGCCTCGGTAGGACCGTAGGTATTCCACATCTCGCGGTCCTCGGTGGCCAGGCGGTCCACCAACTCCTGCGAGCAGGCTTCTCCGCCGACGATGAGCAGGCGGATATTATCCAGCGCCTCAGCCGGCCACAGGCCCGCCAAGGTAGGCACGGTAGACACGACGGTGATATCGCGGCGGATGAGCCACGGGCCCAAGTCCATGCCGGAGCGCACCAGAGATCGCGGCGCCGGGACCAAGCAGCCACCGTGGCCCCAGGCCAGCCACATTTCCTCGCAGGAGGCATCGAAGGCGACGGACAGCCCGGCGAGCACACGATCCTCCGGGCCGAGCGGCCCGTGCGGGTGGTTTACTAAAAAGAGGCTTGCCTCGGCGTCTACGAAGGCGGCCGCGGAGCGGTGGCTCACGGCCACGCCCTTCGGCTTGCCGGTGGAACCGGAAGTGAAGATGATCCACGCGGTGTCTTCCGGACGCGGGGCATTGGGTTTCTCGGCCGGCTCTTCGGCTGGGGCGTCGGGGCGCGCGGAATCGCGCAGGAAGCGGAAGCCCTCGTCCGTAAAGACGCCATCGATATCGGCCTCGCCGAAGACCATCTCGGCGCGCTCGTCTGGATCATCGGCGTCGACAGGCACGTAAGCCGCGCCCGACGCCAAGGTTGCCAGGATGGCGAGGTAGAGCTCGCGCTTGCCGGAGGTCATCCGAATGCCGATGCGATCGCCACAGCGCACGCCATTGGCATGCAGCTCGGTGGCCCACAGCTCGACCTCGTGAATGAGCTCGGAGTAGGTAATGATCTCGCCGTCGTCAAGCGCGGCGGCGTCTGGGTACATTTCTGCGGTGGCTGTGATGATGTCCCACAGCGTGCGCGGCCGCGGTGCCGCGCTACCTAAAAGGTACTGCTGCGGGACACGTGATTCGGGCCCTGCCATTTACGCCTCTTCTTCGTCCGCGGCAATGATGGACTTGGCCAACTTACGCAGGTGCTTGAGCTGCTTATTGGTGGACTCATCCAAGGCCTCGTCCTCGGCGGTGGCGACAAGCTCCGCCAAGTCCTTGTGGACCTTTGCGCCCTTCTTGGTGGACGCGACGATCTGGCGGCGGCGATCCTTCGGGTCTCGCTCGCGCTTGGCCCAGCCGCGGTCCTCGAGGGCGTCGATAAGACGCACCATGTCAGAGGCATCAATGGCCAGGGTCTCGGACAGATAGGACTGCGACGCAGCATCCGCGTCCACTAGGCAGGTCAGGACCCAGTACTCGCGCAGCGTCGTCTGCTTAGTCTGCAGGGCGGCCTCGACACCATCGCGGGTGCGGCGGCGGAGGCGCTCCAACTGGAACGACGGGGATTCGAGCAGGGTCGTTGGGATTACAGAATTATTCGTGGAAGACATACCATCATCATAATCCCAAAAGATTGGTTAAGGCCAATTAATCCGTTTCGATGGGAAGCCCGGAAGCCTTCCAATTATCCGTGCCGCCCTCCACATTGATGGTGTCCCAGCCCAGCGCATGCTCCAGATACTGGCAGACCTGCATGCTGCGGCCGCCCGCGTGGCAGATGACGTAAATATCCTTGTCCGGGTCGATTTCCTGGATGCGACCCGTAATCTCACTCATCGGGATATGGGTCGCGCCCTTTGCGCGCTCTACCGCCCACTCATCATTCTCGCGGACATCAATGAGCTGAGCGCCTTCTGGTACTTCAGTTGGTTGAACGTTTTTCATGCCTCATACCCTAGTCACGCATAGGGCCTTGTGCTGCTCCGCGTGCCCCAGTGCTAGCGCTGGAACCGCCAGTAGTGGTGCCACTGCCACGGTGGCTGCACAATGTCGCCTTTTCCATGGATTATCGCGAGGACTTGGCTAACAGCTGTGTCGAGGTGGTGCTCGATTGTGGCGGCGGTGAAGTGGAGGGGTTTGTAGCCTCTGTGGACGGCGTCGTTAAGCTTTTGGCGGTCAATTTCGAACCGCTGCCGGTTCTCGCCCTGGTGGTAGGCGTAGCCGTCGACCTCGATGGCCAGATTGTGCTCCTCCAAGAGTAAATCCCAGCGGTAAGGGCCAATGTATCTGTTGTTGTGCACGGTGACATGGGGCCGAAGCGCGCGGGTGAGGCTGCGTTCGGGGACGCTATCAGCGCCGAGGATGGTGTTTTCCATCACGCGCCGGGTGTGCTGCGGGAAGCGCTGAAAATCAAGCATGTGGCCCTCCATTTGGGAGGCGCCGTACTGGCCGGCAAAGCATGCCTCGAGGAAGGCGACGGCGTCTTCCTCCGCCATGATTTCTGTGGCCTGCAGCGGATTGCACACGTTAATGCCATTGAGCTGGCCCAGCGCCTTCGGCTGGGCGCGGCGGCTGCGGAAGTACGGGCTGGTGGCCATCGTTCCCGCGCGCAGGAAATGAAGTGGGAAACCTAAAGCGCGGCCGAGGTAGTGGTGGGCGCACGAGTAGCCGTCGAGCGCCGAATCGGGCCAGCGGTGGGAGACGATTTCCGCGAGTTCGCGCGGCGAGGGCTTCCTATCCGTGTAGAGGCCGTGGCAGATTTTCACGGCTTGGTTGTTGATAGCGCGGTTCGCGGCCCTGCGCGTGGTGAAGATTCTCATGCGCCCACCCCTAGGCGTTCATTTCGATCAATTAGGTCCCCCGAGGCCGGCGGTTTCGGCCTGCTATGTGATCGAATTGTACTGCGGGGTCGGGATGGTGTCGCGGGGAGGGCCTTGCGGGTGCGAAGAAGGGCAAAAAAGGGGCGAAATGGGACAAAAAAGGGGCGTTTCGATCAAATACGGCCTTGAAAACCGCCGCTTTCGCGGTGCTATTTGATCGAAACGCCCTAAGGGCAGCCCGGAGCAGGAAGGCTTACTTGAAGCGAGCCTTTGCCTCGTCGAGGATCTTCTCTGCCTCGGCCTTGTCGCCCCAGCCGGAGCCGGTGACTTCCTTGTTCGGCTCCAGGTCCTTGTAGTGGACGAAGAAGTGCTCGATTTCGTCCTTGATATGCTGCTCCACATCGTTGATGTCCTGGTAGCGCTCCCAGCGTGGGTCATCGATGACGGCGAGCAGCTTATCGTCGCCGCCGGCCTCGTCAGTCATTTTGAAGACGCCGACGATGCGGGCCTCAACAACTACGCCCGGGAAGACCGGTTCCGGCAGGATGACCAGGGCGTCAAGCGGGTCGCCGTCCTCGCCCAGGGTGTGGTCGATGAAGCCATAGTCAGCCGGGTAAGCCATCGGGGTGAACAGGTAACGGTCGAGGTAGACCTTGCCGGACTCGTGGTCAACCTCGTACTTGTTGCGGGAGCCCTTCGGGATTTCAATGGTTACTTCAACGCTCACAGCGATGTCCTCCATGGGGGATTGGGTATCAATTACTGCCCATAGTCTAGCGCGTTGCGGATTCGCGCTAGGGTTAAAGGCAATGAAAGCAAAGCATGTTTGGTGGTCAGCGACCGCGCTCGTGGTAGCGGCAGCGGTCGGAGGTACGGCTGCGCTGGGCGTTACCCTCCAGCGCGAATACGGCGATCTCTCGCACGGGGAGGCACAGGCGGTCGAGGCTCCTGAGGAGCCGTTGAGCGCAGCACAGCCGGGCGAGGCAGACCTGGATGCGCTGAGCGCGAAGCTGGATGAGCTCGCTAAGAATAAAGACCTTGCCACTTTTGGCGGCGAGGTGATCGATACCGAAACCGGTGACGTGGTGTGGCAGCGCGACGCGGATAAGCGGCTCACCCCGGCCTCGTCCACGAAGGTCCTCACCACTGCGGCGGCGACGTTGGCGCTGGATGAGAATGAGAAAATCACCACCAAGGTCTACCGTGGGTCGAATGAAAGGAACGTGGTCATCAAGGCCGCGGGCGATGTGTGGATGACGCACGAACAGCTCGATGATTTGGCCGAGCAGATTTCGAAGAACGTCGAGCAGGTCGATGGCGTCTACATCGATACCTCCGTGTGGTCCGGCGAGGCGCAGGCCCCGGGGTGGGATCCGGAAAACGTGGACGGCGGCTTCGTCGCGCCGATAGAACCGGCCATGCTCTACGGCGGTCGCCTGGGCGCGACGACGGGGGATGTGCCGAGGAGTCATGAGCCTGCTTTGGACGTCGCTAAGCAGCTAGGCGATCGCCTCGGCGCGGACAAGGTAGGCATGGGCTCTGTGGCGGAAAACGCGCAGGAGGTGGCGAGCGTGGATTCGCCGCAGCTGTCGGACCGCGCCCGAGAAATGGTGCGCCATTCCGATAACGTCATGGCCGAGGCCATTGCGCGTGAGCTGGCGAAGTCCCGTGGCAAGGAAGCCAGCTTTGAGGGCGATACGCAGGCCACGCTCGAGGTGCTACGAGAGCAGGGATTCGACGTCGAGGGCGTCGACATTAAGGACAATTCCGGGCTCTCGGTGGACAATCGGCTCACCGCCGGGCTGTTGACGCAGCTCATTAATGGTGCGGTCAAGGATCCGCGCCTGCGCCCGCTGGTGTCCTACCTGCCGGTGGCCGGCGGCGATGGCACGCTGTACGAGCGCTACGGCGATTCCGCGGCCAAGGGCTACGTGCGCGCCAAGACGGGCACGCTGACCGGGGTCTCGGCCCTAGCCGGCACCGCGCAGGGCAATTCCGGGCGCGTATATGCCTTTGCCTTCCTTGTAAATGACGGCGATATCTTGGCCGCCCGCAAGGCTCAAGACGCATTGGCTTCCGCACTGCATGAGTTCTAATAAGCCCTTCTGGCCGCGGGTTTCGCCGCACTTTCTAGCGTGTCGGCGCGGCGTGCGCGCCGCAGGCCTTGACCACGCAGTGGCGGTGGGGCTGTCCGGGGGCGCGGATTCGCTGGCTCTCATGGCGGCGCTCGTGGCGGAGGGGCACGACGTGCTCGCGCTGTGCGTGGACCACGGGTTGCAGGTTGGATCGCGGGCGCAGGCCCAGCGCGCGGCCGAACAGGCGCGAAACCTAGGCGCGCGGGCGCAGGTGCTCAGCGTTGAGGCGGGCGCTGCGGCGGGGGCGGAGTCGATGGAGGCGGCCGCGCGGGCGGCGCGGTATCGAGCACTGGCCGCCGCGTGCGCGGGCGAAGGTTTCGAGGTGGCCGTGGCGCATACGGCCGATGACCAGGCGGAAACGCTGCTGCTCGGCGCGCTGCGTGGGCGGGTGACCGGCATGAGCGAGCGCAGCGAGGTGGAAGGCGCCCGTGTGGTGCGGCCGTTGTTGGGCGTGCGCCGGGCCGATACCGAGGGCGCCTGCACAGAGCTGGGCCTTTCCGCGTGGCAGGATCCGCAGAACGCGGACACGAATTTCCGCCGCGTAGCGCTGCGCCGTGAGGTCATTCCGCAGTTGAGCCGCATCATCGGAGGGGACGCGGTGCCAGCGCTGGCGCAAGCAGCAGGCGACGCCGCGCTTGACGACGCCGCCCTGCGCACCCCACCCACCACCGACTGCGCCGAGCTGGCGGCGATGGCGGAGCCCCGGCGCCGGCGGGCGATCGCGGCGTGGCTGGTCAGCGAGGGGGTAGAGGTAACAAGGAAGGGAGTGGGGGACGTCGGCAAGCTGTGCACCCACTGGCACGGGCAAGGCCCGGTGGCCGTGCGATCGGCGCGGCAGGTGGGGCAGAGGTTGGAAGTAGCCCGTATAGGTGGCAAACTGGCACTATTGTCTGGTCATTAAAGGAGCGCACACGTGCACGACAAGAAAGACTTCGCCGTTCCCGCAAACCGCTACGGTGACGATGTAGAAGCAATCCTCATTGGAGAAGAGGAACTGCAAAGCCGCGTCCAAGAACTCGCGGATATGGTCTCGGAAAAGTATGCCGACTCTGAGCAAGACCTCCTGTTGGTCTGTGTGCTCAAAGGCGCCGCATTCTTCCTCACGGACTTTGCGCGCAAGCTATCCATCCCCTCCGAGCTGGAGTTTATGGCCGTATCCTCCTACGGTGCCTCCACTTCTTCTTCCGGCGTGGTGCGCATTTTGAAGGACTTGGACCGCGATATCGCAGGGCGCAACGTGCTCATCGTGGAAGACATCATCGATTCGGGCCTCACCCTGTCGTGGCTTATCCGCAACCTGGAAGGCCGCAACCCTGCCTCGCTGAATGTGGTCACCCTGCTGCGCAAGCCGGAGGTAGTCAAGGCCGATATTGACCTGCTGGATGTGGGCTTTGATATCCCGAATGAATTCGTCATCGGCTACGGGCTGGACTTTGCGGAACGCTACCGCGATCTGCCTTACGTGGGCACCCTCCACCCTGATGTCTATACCACCAACTAAAATCGCGCAGTAATGAAAAACAACAAGATTCTTCGCTACGGCGGGATTGCGGCCCTCATCCTTATCGCGCTGTACGCTTTTACCTTCTTTAGCAACGACGCCCGCGGCTACGTGCAAGCGGATACCTCCGTTGCGCTGACCCAGCTCAAAGACAAAAACGTCGATGAGGTGGAAATCGATGACCGCGAGCAGCGCCTGCGCATCAAGCTCAAGGACGAAATCACGGTAGACGAGCGCGACGGCGTGCAGGAGATCGTGGCCAAGTACCCGGCCCGCGCCTCCGAGCAGGTCTTTAACGCCGTCAAGGATTCCGGTGCCGAAAAGTACCAGACCAATGTCACGCAGGAATCCTTCTTGGGCTCTATGCTCAGCATGCTGCTGCCGATGATCATCCTCTTCGGCGTGCTCTTCTGGCTCATGTCCCGCATGCAGCAGGGCGCTGGTGGCATGTTTGGCATCGGCGGTTCCAAGGCCAAGGAACTGACCAAGGATATGCCGACCAATACCTTCGAGGACGTGGCCGGCGCGGACGAGGCCGTGGACGAGCTGCAGGAGATCAAGGACTTCCTGGAAGACCCCACCCGCTACCACGACCTAGGCGCCAAGATCCCGCGCGGCGTGCTGCTCTACGGCCCTCCGGGTACCGGTAAGACCTTGCTTGCCCGCGCCGTGGCTGGCGAGGCCGGCGTGCCGTTCTATTCCATCTCCGGTTCTGATTTTGTGGAGATGTTCGTCGGCGTGGGTGCTTCCCGCGTGCGCGACCTATTCAAGCAGGCAAAGGAAAATAGCCCCTGCATTATCTTCGTGGACGAGATCGACGCCGTGGGCCGCCAGCGCGGTTCCGGTACCGGCGGCGGCCACGATGAGCGCGAACAGACCCTCAACCAGCTCCTGGTAGAAATGGACGGCTTTGGTGACCGCGAAGGCGTAATCCTCATCGCCGCCACCAACCGCCCGGACATCCTCGATCCGGCGCTGCTGCGCCCGGGCCGCTTCGACCGCCAGATTCCGGTCACTAACCCGGATCTTGCCGGCCGCGAGGAGATCCTGCGCGTGCATGCGAAGAATAAGCCGCTGGCAGAAGAGGTTGACGTAGCGCAGCTGGCTAAGCGCACCGCCGGCATGTCCGGCGCGGACCTGGCCAATGTGCTGAACGAGGCCGCCCTGCTTACCGCCCGCATCGGCGGCAACGTCATCACCTATGACGCCTTGGAAGAGGCCACCGACCGCGTCGTGGGCGGCCCGCGCCGCCAGGGCAAGATCATCTCCGAGCACGAGAAGAAAGTCACCGCTTACCACGAGGGCGGACACACGCTTTCCGCGTGGGCACTCAAGGATATTGAGCGCGTGTACAAGGTCACCATCCTGGCCCGCGGCCGCACCGGCGGCCACGCCATGACCTCCCAGGAAGACGACAAGGGCATGTACACCCGCGACGAGCTCTTCTCCCGTTTGGTCTTTGCCATGGGTGGCCGCGCGGCCGAGGAGCTGGTCTTCGGTGCGCCGACCACTGGTGCGTCTTCCGATATTGAAAACGCCACCAAGATCGCTCGTTCCATGCTCACCGAGTACGGATTCTCCCCGGATCTGGGCACCGTGAAGTACGGCAAGGAGCAGGGCGATCCCTTCAGCCAGATGGGTGGCGGTGGCTCCATCGATTACTCCGATGAAGTTGCCTCCAAGATTGATGAGCAGATGCGCTACCTGCTCGAGCGCGCGCACGAGCAGGCCTATGACATCTTGCGCAATAACCGTCACTACCTGGATAAGCTGGCCGAGGCCCTGCTGGAGAAGGAAACCCTGCGTCGCCCCGACCTGGAGCGCATCTTCGACGGTATCGAGCCGCGCGAGGCCTTCGACGTCTTCCCAGGTGAAGACGACCGCTTCCCGCGCCAGATTGGCTACGCCCCAGTGAAGACCCCGGTTGAGCTGGCGAAGGAGCGCGGCGAGGAGCTGCCAAAGCGCATGACGCTTCTCGACGCCTCCCGTGCCGCCCGCGAGCGCCGCCTCGCCGGCGAAGAGCCGAAGGGTGAGGTGGGCTTCAACTTTGGTCAGCACGCCGGCGATTACGTCGACCCGGACACCGCCCGCGAGTTGGTCAGCGGCCCCGCTAAGGAATCCGCGGACTCCACGCCGACCCAGTCGGCCCAGCCGACCCAGCAGTCCCGCGACGCCCAGTCTGCTCCGGCGTCCGAGCCCACCGCTCGTCCGGCCGCACGCCCCGCTGCCGGCGGCGGAAAGCACCACAAGCCGGATGCTGGCGCGAATGCCGATGCTGAGACCAGCCAGTGGTTTACCCCTGGCTGGGACGAAAAGGATCGCCGCAAGAACCCCTATGCGCGCGAGGACGACAAGCAAGAAGATAACTAATGCCTGATAATCACATTCCCGCTCGCGCCGCCTTTGACCAAGACCGAGCGGAGGCAGCGGTGCGTGAGCTGCTCCTCGCGGTAGGGGAGGACCCTGACCGCGAGGGCTTGCGCGAAACCCCGGCCCGCGTGGCCCGCGCCTACCGCGAGGTCTTCGCCGGCCTGCACGAGGACCCGACCGAGGTCCTGCACAAGACCTTCGCTGAGGACCACCAAGAATTGGTTCTGGTGCGCGATATCCCCATTTATTCCACCTGCGAGCACCACCTAGTGCCGTTCTACGGCGTGGCGCATATCGGCTACATCCCGGGCAAAGACGGCCACGTCACCGGTTTGAGCAAGCTCGCCCGCCTGGCGGATATGTACGCTAAGCGCCCCCAGGTCCAAGAGCGCCTCACTCAGCAGGTAGCGGACGCCTTGGTGGAGGTCCTCGGTGCGCAGTCCGTCATCGTGGTCATTGAGTGCGAGCACCTGTGCATGGCCATGCGCGGCATCCGCAAGCCGGGGGCGACGACGACCACCTCCGCGGTGCGCGGCGGCTTCAAGAACAATGCCGCCTCCCGCGCCGAGGTGCTCAGCCTGATTCGCAGCTAAGTCCCCCGGTTACCACGAAAGCGAGAAGGAGCACGCCATGCAGCAGGCAACCTCGGTCTCAGATCTGAGCATCGCCAACCGCACGCTGGTGATGGGCATCGTCAACGTCACGGAGGATTCCTTCTCCGATGGCGGTAAGTGGTTGGACATTGATGCCGCCATCAACCACGCCCGCGAACTCGTGGCGCAGGGTGCGGACATGATTGACGTCGGTGGTGAGTCCACCCGGCCGGGTGCGGTGCGGGTGGAGGCGGACGTCGAAAAGCGCCGCGTGGTTCCCGTCATTAAGGCGCTGAGTGAGCTGGGCATCCGCACCTCCGTGGATACGATGCGCGCCTCGGTGGCCCGTGCGGCCGCAGCGGCCGGCGTGGACATGATTAATGACGTCTCCGGTGGCCTGGCTGATCCGGAGATGTATCGCGCGATGGCAGAGGCCGGCGTACCCGTGTGCCTGATGCACTGGCGCACGCTGCAGGAAGGCGCCTTTGGTTCCGCGGCCGGTAGCGCCGACCACGGCGGCGATGTGGTGCGCGATGTGCATGAGACCCTCGAGCGCCTGGCGAATAACGCGCTGGCGGCCGGCGTGCGCCGCGATAATATCGTGCTCGATCCGGGCTTAGGCTTCGCCAAAACCCCGCAGGATAACTGGGCGCTGCTCAAGGCCCTGCCGGAGTTCCTCGACGCCGAATTCCCCATGCTGGTAGGAGCCTCGCGTAAGCGCTTCCTCGCCGCCATCCGGGAGGACCGTGGCGTGGAGTCCAGCCCGCTGCTGGCCGATCCCGCGACTGCGGCCGTGACCGCCATCTCCGCCCAGATGGGCGCGTGGGGCGTGCGCGTGCACGAGGTCGCCGTCTCCCGCGACGCCGTCGATGTGGCCGCGGCTTGGAACGCCGGCGATGGCTACAAGGGTGGGGCCAATGCCAGCGGCAGCTATAGCAACGGCGCCGATGGCAATGGCACCATGAAATCCACCGCCCTACCGCGCAACCCTGAGGAGTAAAACATGGCAGACCGCATCGAGCTCACCGGCCTAGAATGCTTTGGCTACCACGGCGTCTTCGAGGAAGAAAAGCGTACGGGCCAGCCTTTCATCGTGGATATCACCTGCTGGTCCGAGTTCGCCGAGGCCGCCGCCACAGATGATCTGACCAAGACCATCAATTACACCGAGCTTGCCGACGTCGCCGCGAAAATCATCGAAGGCCCCGCCCGCGACCTCATCGAGACCGTCGCCACCGAGGTGGCCGATACCATCATGGACACCTTCGAGGGTCTGCATGCCGTGGAGGTCACCCTGCACAAGCCGCAGGCGCCGATTCCGCGCACTTTTGCCGACGTCGCCGTGGTCGCCCGCCGCTCCCGCAAGCACGCGAGGACCCTCTAATGCGCGCGGTGCTGTCCATCGGCTCCAATATGGATGACCGCGTGGAGCTTTTGCGCACGGTATTCGACGAGTTTGCCGGCGAGATCGTTGCCGCCTCGCCCGTCTATGCCACCCCGCCGTGGGGCGTGACGGACCAGGACGAATTCCTCAACGCGGTGCTCATCGTGGATGTCGAGGAGACCCCGAAGGAACTGCTGCGCCGCGGGCAGAAGCTTGAAGAGGCCGCCGAGCGGGTGCGCGTGCGCCACTGGGGACCGCGCACGCTGGATGTGGACATCGTCGACATCGAGGGCTATACCTCCGACGACCCGGAGCTTATCGTCCCGCATCCTTATGCCCACGAGCGCGCCTTCGTGCTGATTCCGTGGTTGGCGGCCGATGCTGGTGCTAGGTTGAGTGGGGAGGGCGTCGCCAAGCGGGTAGCAGCACTCGACCCGCAGGAGCGCGCCGATATTCGCCGGCTGGGCATGATGGAGGAGCTATGACACGGACCTCGCTGGGTGCCCTCATCGGCACCGGGGTCTTCTTTGCCGCCGCGGCGGCCATCCTCACCACGCGCTTTTATGGCTCCATGCTGCAAATCCCGGTAACGGTCTCCGCCACGCTGTGGCTCATGGCCGTCATCTGTGTGGCGCTGACCTGGAAGGTGGATCAAGCCACCGAGGACGAGCATGGCATCGGCCTGGATAATTCGCAGCTCAACCCCATGACCATCACGCAGTTCATGCTGGTAGGAAAGGCCTCGGCATGGACGGGTGCCATCGTGGGTGGCATTTATGCCGGCATTGCTGTCTACGTCATTCCCAACGCCGGTACGCTCACCGCGGCCTCTGATGACCTCGTGGGCGTCATTGCCTCCGCGCTTGGTGGCCTCGCGATGGCCGCCGCTGGCCTGCGGCTAGAACGACACTGCGAGACCCCGCCCCCACCAGATGGGGTACAAGCGGTACATTAGTGAGCATGACTGAGCCGCGCTCTTCTTCTAGCAAAACTCCCGCCAAGACGACCAAGCCGGATCTGGGCCAGATCGGGCTCATCGTCCTCGTGGTGCTGGCCGTTGTAGCCAGCATCGTCATGCTGATTTCCGGCTCTGCCGCAGCCCTTAAGATTGCGCTCATCGCCGCTTTGTGGGCCGCCGTGCTTGGCTTCTTCCTGGTGATGCGCTACCGCCGCCAGGCCGAGGAATCCGTGACCAAGCTGGAGCTGCAGGAGCGCGCTCACCGCGCCGAGCTTAAGCAGGCCCGCACCGCCGACGGCCAGCCCCTGCCGGATCAGGAATTGCTCGATGAGATCCGCACCGAGTTGGCTTCCATCCGCAAGCAGATTGAGGATCTTTCCGGCCAGGACTTCACCTATGAACCGGCCGCCCTGCACGCCGAGGCGCGCCGCATCATGCAGCTCGAGGCCCAGACCGCGGCCGCTACTCGCCCTGGCTCTGAGGAAGGCAATGTGGACTTCACCCAGTCCTCCTCCGGCGCCCCGTCCGCCGATGCCATCGCCGGCCGATTGGGCAATCAGCCGTCCGCGGCGCACGCCGAGTCCAACCCGCTCAATGACATCATCAGCGAAAAGACTCGTGCGCAGCGCACCTCCGGCAAGACTTCTGGTGCCTCCACCTTCAATACTGGTGGCTTCCAAGCCGTGCGCTGGGATACCGGCGGCGATGATTCCCTGAAGAACACCCGCACGTCCGCGGCCAGCGAGCACCACGGCAGCCACCGCAAGCCAGAGGCTGCCACCAAGGCCAACGATGAGACCCAGGACATTCCGCAGCAGCCGACGCCCCAGCGCGATGAACGCGCGGAGTACCCGGGCTCCGGTCAGCACGTGGCTCCAGAAAAGTCCGAGCCGGTGCGCCAGAAGGCAGCCCGCTCCCATCACCGCGCAGCCGCCGAAGAACCCGATTCCCGTGGCCGCCGCCGCAGCGACGATAAGCGCGAAGGCGCGGTCTCCGTGGCCGAGCTGCTGGCCCAGGCGAAGAAGAAGGATAAATAAATGCGCCCGCCACGCATGCGGGTAGCCCTTTTTGGCCGGAGCCTGGCCGGATTTACCTTGGCCAATGCCATGGAACGCGCCGGCCATGAGGTGCAGATGCTCTCGGACCCGGCCGAACTTGCCTCTTTTGAGGCCCTCATCATCGCCGTGGGCGATGCCCGCTTAGAAGCCACCGTGGAACTTCTTGAACCCCACGTCCACCACGGGCTTATCGTGTTCCACACTTGCCTCTCGCGCGGTGTCCAAGTGCTAGATCCGCTAGAAACGCGCGGCTGTGTCGTTGCGGCACTCGCCCCATTTGCACTCATGCGCTGGGCCGTGACCACCCTGGACGAGCTGGGCGAGACTGTGGTGGAGCTCAATATCACCGAGTTCCGCGGCGAAGCCGTCGCGCTTTCCGATGCCGAACGTCCTTCCTTTGCCGCCCGTGCCTACTACGCCGAGATGCTGCGGCGCTTGCACATCTCTGCGGCGGTCGATGCTCGTTTCTTCCCCTCTGCAGAGGAAAAGCCCATGGTGGGTGAGGACATGGACACCGAAGAAATCATCGCCGCCT
Source organism: Corynebacterium sp. ACRPJ (assembly GCF_022347345.1). Classification (NCBI taxonomy): domain Bacteria; kingdom Bacillati; phylum Actinomycetota; class Actinomycetes; order Mycobacteriales; family Corynebacteriaceae; genus Corynebacterium; species Corynebacterium sp. ACRPJ. The sequence continues at coordinate 58,767 of NZ_JAKRNC010000008.1, read as the reverse complement.
ACCGCGGCGCCACCGACCCCGGCCTGCGCCGCAGCTACGTGGAGGTTGCCCGCCGCCTAGGCGAGGTAGACGGCCGCGAGGAGCTGGAAATGTGGGCCCTACAAGAGGAGAGCCGATGAGCCTAGAGCTGGGAAACGCCACCGTCATCAGCGAGATTGAGCGCATCCGTATGGTCGGCAGCGCCTTTCATAAGACTGGCCGCCCGGTGGCCTTCGTGCCCCTGACTACCGGCGTGCACGCCGGCCATATCGCGTTGGTGCGTGCGGCCAAGCACATTCGCGGCGCGGTTACCGTCGTGGCCCTGCAGTCCCCGCACGAGGAGGACCTTGAACTCCTGCGCGCCGAGGGCGTCGACATCGTGTGGGATTACTCGCCAGAAACCTTGTGGCCGCACGGCCGCCGCATCGCCGTGGCTCCGGCCGACGCCGCAACCGCCCTCGAGCCGGACCTCAGCGAAGATCTCTCGCTCTACCTTGCGCTCATCCTGACGCTTTCGCCTACCGACGTCCTCCTTGGTGAAAAGGACTACGAGCTCCTCCTCGCCATCCACCACGCGGTTCAAGACTTCCACCTGGGTGTCCGCGTGCAGGGCGTGCCCGCCGTACGCATGCCCGATGGCGTGGTGATGAGCCTGCGCAATACCAACGTCCCGGCCGAATCCCGTGACCAAGCCGCGGCCCTATCCGCCGCGCTGACCGCCGGCGCACATGCCGCCGAAGCCGGTGCGGAGAAGGTTCGCGAGGTTGCCGCGGAAGTCCTACGCGCAGCGGGCGTTGAGCCGGACTACCTCGAGGTGCGCGGCCGCGACCTCGGCACCCCTCCCGAGGAAGGTGACGCACGCTTGCTTGTCGCCGCGACCATCGGCGGCGTCCGCCTCATCGATAATGTGGGCCTGCCGCTGGGCATCGGCTTTAATAACATTGAAGAGTACGAAGCTAAGGCCGAGCTCGAGCGCGAGCAACAGCGCGCGCAGGGTACCGCTTCCCAGCAGCCATCGGAGGACTAATGACCGATATCCAGATCCGCGACTTAGACCCGCGCGATGAACCCCAGGCCATTTCCTTTGCCATTGAAGGCATGCATCTGCACTGGTTTGTGAAAAATCCCCGCTTCGAGCGCGCCTACGGTCGCTATTTTTGGGATTTAGAGCGCGCCAAGGCCACCGATATCTTGGCGGCTTACGATGGCGACCGCTTCCTCGGCGTGCTATTAGCCTCCATGAAAGGCAAGCCCGCGCTGCCATATCCGTGGTGGCGCAAGGCGTTTGTTCATGCGGTGGAAATCTTCAATAACCTGCGCCCGGGCGGGCACCGCGATGACTACGATGCCGCCAATCAGGACATGCTGCTCAAGTACTTGGGTAAGCACCCCATTGATGGAGAAATCGGCTTCCTCGTCGCGGACCCCAATTCCGGCGTGAGCGGCGTGGGCACGGCGCTGCTCGAGGCCTTCGAAGCCCGCCACGCGGGAAAGAATGTCTACTTGTTTACCGATGACGGCTGCACGTATCAGTTCTATGACAGCCGCGGTTTCACCCAGGTGGGCGAGCGCACCATCGCGGTCAACGAGGACCGCGACTTGGAGTGCATGCTCTATGTGCGCCGCCTTGGCACGCCGCAGGCCTAGCGTGCCGCAGGCTTAGCGCGCCAACGCTCCCATCGGATCCCAGGCCGGCAGGGTAGTGACGGACTCGGATTGCAACGCCGCCTGGTACTGCTCCGGCAGGCGGGAGGGGTGCACGGCGATTTCGAAGACGAACTCGTCGAACCAATCATCGGCCATGGTCCAAAAGCCTTTATCGGCCTTCTTCGGGCCCCAGGAATTTTCCACGCGCCAGCGATTGACGGTGCCATCGTCTGCGATATCGGCGCCGGTAAAGACCATCGCATGGGTCATGAGGGACTCGTGCAGGCGCAAACGCTGCGCCTTGTCCAGATCCATCTCCACGCCGTAGAAGGCCTCATAATCGTGCAGGTGCTTGGCCCACACGCCGTGCTCATCATCGGATTGCTGGTCGGTATCGCAGCCGAACCAGACGGGCTGACCGTCCTCGATGGAGGCCCGCGCGGCATCGCGCAGCACCTCTACCGGCGCGTTCAAATAGGTCACGCGCTTTCCGGCCACGTTGCCCAAATACTCCACGGTGTAGAGCTCGCCATAGGCGTTGCGCGGGTCGTTGACCACGCACACGTACTCGCCTAGGTCCGCCGGCAGGTATTCCCGGGCAAACTCCTGCGGGGTATAGGTGCCCGCGCGGTGGAACTCATCGTCCTTATCGCGGTACTGCCACACAAAGTCCTCGGGCGGCAGGCCAAGGTTGGCGGTGAGGATCCGGTAGACGTCGGCAAGCGCCTGCTCATGCGCGCTCTCTTCGCCGCTGCGGATGCGGTGGGCGGCGCGGCGCAGCACGGTCTGCAGGTTGCGGTTAAGCATCGCCGTGGCCTCGGAAGACGCGGTCTCCGGCATGGCGTATTGCGGCACCACGCCGTACTTTTCCACCAGGGCGACGAACATGGACCATTGGCCGCCGTCATCGATGGGATCATCCATGAGCTTGGTCACCGTGCGGTCCGTAATCTCGCGGTCTTTGAGCTCAGCCATGGCGGTAAGGAACCAATTGGCCTTCTCCAGCTTGTCAAAGAAGTAAATATAGGTCTGGGAGAGCTCAAAATCCTTGAGCTTGGCTTTGTCCATTAGCCCGCCGCGCAGGGAATTGAGGCCGGCAAAAATCCAGCAGCGGCCCGATGCCTTCTGGTCGGCTACGCCCCAGGAATCTAGCTTATAGCTGGTTACCGGGGTAAGGCTGCGCAGTTGTTCATGGTCGAGGCTGAGCTTGTCGACGCCCTCCTGAGCCACCCCATTGCGCACCAGGCGCAGCGCGGCATCGCCGGTGAGCTCGGCAGTGGCGGCATGAACCTCGTTCGGTTTAATCTCTGTCATTTCTCGATTCTCCTTAGTTCATCCGGTCCCAGAGGGGAAGCTCAATCGGTTCGGTGGCAAGGGCCTGGGCAAGCGTGTCGCTCAGGTGCTCCTTGCGCACGGCGATGTGGAAGACGTTCTGGTCAAACCAGGCATCGGCCATCGTGGCAAAGCCCTTGCCGGGCACATCCTCACCATCGTCCTTGCGCGGCGGCTTAGAACCCCAGGAATTTTCCACGCGCCAGGCGCGGTCACCATCGACGCCGGTGAGCACCATCGCGTGGGTGGGCGCGGTCTCGCCAGAGGTAAAACGCTCCTCCTTGCTCATGGAGGAATCGATGCCGTAAAGGCCATCGGTATCTACCAATCCCTCGTCCCATACGCCGTTGAGGAAGGAGAACTGGCGGTTGACATCGCAGCTAAACCACACCGGCTCGCCGGCCGCCAGGCTGCGCTTGGCAGTGTCCTTCAGCTCGGCCGCGCTGACGTTGAGGTACTCCTGCGGTGCGCCGCCCAGCACATTGGTCTCCGCGGCGCTGCTAAAGACGCGATGCCTGGGGTTGGTGGAGCGGGGGTCATCGGCCAGCACCACGTACTCGTCCAGGCGCGGCAGGTACTTATCCGCAAACTCGCGCGGGGTGGAGTGCAGGCGCACGAATTGCTCGTCCTTGGTGCGATACGCCCAGGTAAATTCCTCCGGCGGGGTGCCCAGGTGGATGGCCAGGATACGGTGGATATCCTTGCGCGCCTGGGCGAGGATGTCTTCGCGCGGGCCGTCCTGTGCGGCAGCGCGGCGCACCACCGTGGCGAGGTCGCGGTTCATCTCCGCGGTATTTCCAGACGAGCGCACCTCCGGCATGACCTCAGCAGGCACGGCGCCGTACTTGGCTACGAGGTTGCTAAAGAAGCACCACCAGCCACCATCGGCCCCCGCGTGGTCCAGTACTGCGGCCACGGTGCGCTCATCCCAGCCGGAGTCCCTCTTGTCCAGCAGCTGGTTGAGCACCAGATTGGCGCGCTCCAGCTTGTCAAAGTACTGCAGGTAGGTGAAGGAAAACTCGAAGTTATCTACATTGAGCTCCTTGGCCGCGCGGTGGCGGAAGACGTTCAGCGCCGCGAACATCCAGCAGCGGCCTGAGCGCTGTTGGTCCGATACGCCCAAGCTATCCAGCTTGACCTCGGTGGTGGGGTAGAGCGCCGTAATGCGGTCGCGGTCTAGGGCCGCCTTGGCCGCCCCGACGTTGGTGATGGCGTTGCGCGCGATGCGCAGCCGGGAATCGGCCGCAGCCTCCTCGCGCAAGTGGGATAGGTATTCGTTGGTGAGCAAAGTCATAGTTTCGGTTTTAGCAGACCCAAGCCCACAGCTGCGCGGGCGGGTGGAGCTAGAGGTAGGCCGCCAGCTTGCCGACGGCCCCCGGAGTCCCCACTTCCTCCGGCAGCCACGGAACCTCGCGCACCGGGGTATCCGGCAGCTGGGCGCGCAGGAGTGCGAGTGCCTCATCCTCGGCGGCGCGCCGGGCGGCAAGGAACTCGCCGTGGTTCTCCGGGGTGCGCCGGTTAACCAGCATGGAACCCACCCGCACACCGTTGCTCGTGAGGTCCGCGTGAAACTCGGCAGATTCCAGCACGGGCAGGCGCTCGGCAGTGAGCGCAATGTGGAACACGGTGCGCGGGGAGGTAAGCGCGGTGCGCAGCTGTGCAAAGCGCTCGCGGCGCTGGAAAAGCGTGGCGCGAATTTCCTGATTGCGCCGGTCCACCGGGTCATTATCCGCGCCGCTTCCTTGCGACATTCCGCGCACCAGTGAGCCGAATTTATCGGATTTCTCGCGCCGGGAGAGCAATCCGTCGGTATAGGCGGCCATGATTTCCGGCAGGGCCATCAGCCGCGAAGTGTGCCCAGAGGGGGCGGTATCGAAGATGAGGTAGTCGAAGTCCGACTCCTCCACGACCAGCGCCGCGATGCGCTCCAATAGCGCCGCCTCCTGTGTGCCGGGCGATTGCCGGGCTAGATCGAGGTGCTTCTTCACCTCGCCATGGAGGTGTTCGGGCATAAAGCGGCGCATCGAATTCCCTACCTGCGCCAGGTGCTGCTCGGTCGCGCGCGCAGGGTTGATCTCGATGGCGGACAGGGTAGGGGTGAGGTCTACGGCGGCGTCACCAAGCGAGGCACCAAAAATATGCCCCAGGTTATGCGCCGGGTCCGTGGACACCAGGCAGACGCGATGCTCACGGGACAGGCGCAGCGCGGTAGCGGTGGCCAGGGTGGTTTTTCCCACCCCGCCCTTGCCGCCAAAGAACATGATGGGTGCGGTCTCTAGCAACATTGAATATTCTCCAGCGGGGATCTATCCATTCCCATGCGGGTATGCCAGGCGTGGAAATCCTCATAGACCAACGGCAAAAGCTCCAGGGTGTAGTAGCTGGCTGGGTTGGGGATGCCGAGCGCTTCCGAGGCAACCAGCATCAAGAAGAGATCGTCTTCTTGCTGCTGGGCTTTGGCAAAGCTGGCGCGATACGGGGCCTGGTAGTACTCATTGAGCCCGGCCGCAAGTGCCTTAAGCTTGTCGAGCATGCTCGGGCAGCGGGGCGTCAAGGTCATCATCGGACCACTCCAGCGGGGTCTCCTTGCGGGCGCGGGAAATGGCGCCGACGGCCTCCACAATGACCCAGATGGCGGCAACTACGATGATGACGTCCATGCAGAATAGCAGCCAGTTCTGGCTGGTAAAGAGGGACTTCAGCTGGAGCAGCGCGGCCCACAGTGACATGGCGGTAACGAAGATGAGCGGGATGACCACCGGCCACGTTGGGCGGCGCAGGTGGGTCAGGATGACCACCACGATGGCCAAGGAAAGGCCCGCCATGAGCTGGTTGGTGGTGCCGAATAGCGGCCAGATGGTCATGCCGCCGGATCCATCCGCACCGGCGGAGAAGGTCAGGCCGAAGGCCAGGCCCACCGCGATGACGGTGGCGGCCAAGGCCTTGATGCGCACACCCATGATCTCGCCAATTTCTTGCACCACGAGGCGCTGCAGGCGCACGCCCGAGTCCATGGTGGTGGCGGCGAAGAGGACGGCCATGGTGGCCAAGATGGTGCCGGAGAGGGAGGTGGGAATCCCCATGCCCTCATTCATGAGCGCGCCGCCGCCTTGTACGAAGGCCTCCACGCCGCCGGCATTCCATTCGGAGTAGATCTCTTCCCACTGCTGCAGGGACTTAAAGCCCGCGGTGGTGGCGATGATGGTGCCCAGCGCGAGCAGGCCCTCGCCCACGGCGCCGAAGTACCCCACAAAGCGCACGTCAGTTTCCTTATCCACCTGCTTGGACGAGGTGCCGGAGGCCACCACGCCGTGGAAGCCGGAAATAGCGCCGCAGGCGATGGTGACAAAGAGCAGCGGGAAAATGCCCGGGGTGCCGTCCGGTACGTTGTCGCGCAGTGCCGGTGCGGCCAGCGAAGGGCGGGTAATGAGGAAGGATCCGTACAAGATGGCTAGGCCCACAAAGAGCTGGAGGCCGTTGATGTAGTCGCGCGGCTGCAGCAGCACCCATACCGGCAGCATCGAAGCGATGAAGGCGTAGATGAATAACAAGATGATCCACACGCCGTTGGCGGGGATGCCCAGGACCGTATCTGGTAGGACCACAGGCACGCGGTCACCGATGATCATCAACGTGTAGAGCGCGACAACGCCCACGATGGAGACCAGCGGCAGGTTCCAGTTCAGGCGGTAGATGGCCTGGCCGATAAGCAGTGCGACGACGATGGCGCCCCATGTGGGGATTACGGCCGTAGGAGTTGAGACCAGCAGGTTCGAAATGACCACGGCGAAGGCCGCATTCACCATCAACAGCAGCAGGAAGATGACGATGAGGAAGAGGTTGCGCCCGCGCTTGCCAATGTAGCGCCCAGACAAAGTGCCGATGGACTGGCCCTTGTGGCGCTGCGACGCCCACAGTGCACCCAAATCGTGCATGCCGGCAAAGAAGACGGTGCCGAGGGTGACCCAGAGAAACGCCGGAACCCAGCCCCAGATGACGGCTACGGCCGGACCAATGATGGGCGCGGCGCCCGCCACGGAAGTGAAGTGGTGGCCCCACAGGACGTATTTATTGGTGGGCACAAAGTCCACGCCGTCTTCCATGGTGTGGGCCGGGGTGGAGTAGTTCGGGGATAGCCGGAAAATGCCCTTTCCTAGGAACTTGGAATAGAGCAGATAGCCGGCGCCCATCATCGCAATGCCGATGATGGCGAGGACTAGAGAGTTCATGGTGTGCGTCTCCTCATGGGCAGTTGGGTGGCGTGTCTCACATGTGCGGATAGTATGCCACAACTCACATAGGTATTAGCCCGTGGGGGAGACCGGCGGGTGGATTTATATTTAGAACGCGCAGGCGGCGCAGTACCTCATGCTGCCGGCAGGGAAAACAACAGCGCGGCCCCAGTTCCAGCGGAGGAACGAGGGCCGCGCGGTGGGTGCTTAAACCAGGTGGTGCTTACTTCTTATCGACGCCGATGTTGCCGTCCTTCTTCCACACCACAACCACTGCTGGGCGAGGGGTGGACTTGCCACCGTCAGGCCAGTGGGAGGTTTGCTTTTCAAAGGTAGCGTCATCGGTTTCACCTGGGTGCTGAACGTTAACCATCACGCGCTCATCGGTGACGATGGGGCCGCAGGTCTCAGCACCTGCCGGGACCGTCAGGAAGCACTTGAGCTCGCCGCGGGTATCGCCTTCAGTGGTCACGGCGTAGAGGCCATCGTTGGACTCAAGGGCGTTGCCGTCGGTGGAGATCCATAGGTTACCGTGGCTATCAAAGGCCAGGTTATCCGGGCAGGAAATCGGGGATACCTTCTCCTTATCAAAGCCGCCGAAGTAGGTATTGGCCTCCTTCGGATCACCACAGACCAGGAAGAGGTTCCAGGTGAACTTCTCGCCAGCGTGGTCATCTTCAATCTCCATGACCAGGCCGTTCTTGTTCTCCTTGATAGGAGCCCACTCCATCGGCTCTTCCTTGTTCTTCTTGGCGTTCTCTCCGGTAGCGCCGCGGTATTTATTGTTGGTCAGGGCGACGTAGACCTTCTCGGAGTCTGGGTGAACCTGCATATCCTCAGGACGGTCCATCTTGGTGGCGCCCACCTTATCGGCGGCCTCACGGGTGTAGACGGCAACCTCTTCGGCAGACATGCCATCAACGTGGGACTCGAACTTATTGTTCTCGGTATCAGAGGTCAGCAGCTTGACCCACTCGCCCTTGCCGTCGAAGGAGCCGTCCTCTGGCAAAACGCCAGAGCCATCGATTTCATCCTCGGGGGAGTTGCCCTCCAGCTTGGCCACGTACAGGGTGCCGTGATCCAAGATGCTGAGGTTGTGCTCGATATTGCCCTCTTCGTACTTCTTGGTGGAGACGAACTTGTAGATGTACTCAAACCGGGAGTCATCGCCGGAGTAGCACACCACGGTGCCATCGGAGGCGATGTGGACGTTGCCGGCCTCGTGCTTGAATCGGCCCAGAGCGGTGTGCTTGACCGGGGTGGACTTAGGATCTAGCGGGTTAATCTCAACCAACCAGCCGAAGCGGTTAGGCTCGTTCGGCTCCTTGGAGACGTCGAAACGCTTATCAAAGCGCTCCCATTTGCGCTGGGTCTCGCCATCTTCCAAGCCGAAGCGCTCCAGGGACTCCTGTGCCTTCTTGTCATCCAGCTTGGCGTGTGCAAAGTACTGGTCAAAGTTCTCTTCGCCAGAGAGCATGGTGTTCCACGGGGTGATACCGCCGGAGCAGTTAGCCAGGGTGCCCTTGACCTTCTTGCCTGTCTTATCGGCGGAAGTCTTTACAAACTCGGAACCGGCAGCCGGACCTACCAAGGTGAATTCGGTAGTAGCGGTAATGCGGCGGTTGAGTGGACCAAACTCGCGCTTGAGTTCACCGGTATCGCCTACCTTGGACACCTCCACGATGGAGTGGCCGTGGCCAGCCCAGCCAATCTTGGCCTGCTCTTCGGTGGGGTTATCCGCATCGTAGTTAGGGAACATCTGCGGTTCGGTGGTGTACTCGTGGGAGCAGACGTAGATAAGGCGGTTGTCGTCGTCCGGGTGCTCGATGAGGCCGGCGAAGTCATTGTTGAAGCCGAATTGCTTCTCGGCTGCCTCGGCGGTCTGGTTCTTGTCATCGAATTCCGGCGCGTCCTCAAATAGCGGGTCGCCCCAGGCAATGAGGACGGACTGCTCGTAGCCATCCGGGATGACCACTTCGTCCTTCTCGTTTGGCTGTACTGGGTCGAACTTCATGCCTTCTGCGGAGGTGAGCTCAATGTTCGCCTCAGAGGTTTTGCCGCCCTTGCCCTCGGAGGAAGAAGCCTCATTAGACGCATCATCCGGGTTGGAGCAGGCCGCCAAAGCAGCGCCGCCGCCAACGGTTACGACCGATAGGCTGCCCGCACGCAGCGCGGTACGGCGGGAGAACTGGTCAGCAAAGTACGGGTTATTGGACTTGTTCTCGCACTCGCCAAAGCAAGCATTACCGCACTTGTAGGTGCAGGTCAGGCTGGAACGAGAGGAGGCAAAGAGACTAGAGAGAAGGTTGCGGCCTTTAAGTGCCATAGTTACTGCTCCAAATGGGTTGAAAATATTGTTTAGACACGGGGACAGCCATATATATAAGGGGATCTCAGTAACTGTGCGTTGGCGCGGAGGTGACGGTGAAGTGAATTATGCGTAAATCTTTTCCGGGGTGAGGGTGGCATGGGCTAAATCGCGTGCTGCGGTGGGGATCGACTACCCTAGGCTAACGTGAGCGAGCAGAAGAATAATGAAGTAAACGATGTCCCTGAGCAGCTGCGCATCCGCCGCGAGAAGCGCGATCGCCTGCTGGAATCCGGCGTAGAGGCCTACCCGGTCACCGTTGAGCGCACCATCTCTTTGAAGGATTTGCGCCACGATTTCCGCGTAGTGGCCGAGGGCGAAGAGCCGGGCACGGAAGAAGGCGTGACCTACCTGGCCCCAGGCGAGGAAACCGAGGTAACCCACGCCATTGCCGGCCGCCTTATCTTTATGCGCAATACCGGCAAGCTATGCTTTGCCACCCTGCAAGATGGTGACGGCACCCAGGTGCAGGCCATGCTTTCTTTGGCCGAGGTAGGCAAGGAGCGCCTCGACGCGTGGAAGTCCGATGTTGACTTGGGCGATTTCATCTCCGTGCGCGGCCGTGTGATTTCCTCCCGCCGCGGCGAGCTGTCCATCATGGTTTCCGAGTGGACCATGGCCGCTAAGTCTCTGCGCCCGCTGCCGGTGTCTTTCGCCGATATGGCAGAAGATACCCGTGTGCGCCAGCGCTATAACGACCTCATTATCCGTGAAGAGGCCCGCAAGAACGCCATGATCCGCGTGAAGGTCATGCGCGCGCTGCGTAACTACCTGGAAAGCCAGGATTTCGTTGAAATCGAGACCCCGATGTTGCAGACCCTGCACGGTGGCGCGGCCGCTCGCCCGTTTATCACCCACTCCAATGCGTTGGATATTGACCTCTACCTGCGCATTGCGCCGGAGCTGTACTTGAAGCGTGCCGTCGTCGGCGGCATTGACCGCGTCTTCGAAATCAACCGCAACTTCCGCAATGAGGGCGTTGATCGCTCCCACTCGCCGGAGTTCGCCATGCTGGAGACCTATGCTGCATGGGGCGACTACGACGATTGCGCCCGCATGACGCGCGAGTCCATCCAGGCCGTAGCGCGCGACGTCTTTGGTTCCACCACCGTCACCCTGGCGGATGGCACCGAGTTCGACTTCGGCGGCGAAGAGTGGCCCGAAATCGAGATGTACCCCTCCCTCAATGAGGCCCTGCAGCGCAAGTTCCCGGGCCAGCCGGAGGTCACCATCGATACCGACGTCGAGACGCTCAAGGGCATTGCAGACGTCATTGGCCTTGACGTCCCCAAGGACGGCGGCTGGGGCCACGGCAAGCTGGTGGAGGAAATCTGGGAGGTCCTGTGCGAGGACCAGCTGGAAGGCCCCATCTTTGTCAAGAACTTCCCGGTTGAGACCTCCCCGCTGACCCGTCAGCACCGTTCCAAGCCGGGCGTGACCGAGAAGTGGGATCTCTACGTCCGCGGCTTCGAGTTGGCAACCGGCTACTCCGAGCTGGTGGACCCGGTTATCCAGCGTGAGCGCTTTGAGGATCAGGCTCGCCTGGCCGCCGGCGGCGATGACGAGGCCATGGTGCTGGACGAGGACTTCCTTGCCGCTATGGAACAGGGCATGCCGCCTACGGCCGGCACCGGCATGGGCATGGACCGTCTGTTGATGGCCCTGACCGGCCTGGGCATCCGCGAAACCGTGCTCTTCCCACTGGTTAAGCCAGAGCAGAAGTAGCCGCCCAGCGGCCAATCGCTAGCCGTCAGCCCGCGTGGCTGGCGGCTTTTGCCGTGCCTGGGCTAGTGCGAAAGTGGCCCGGCGGATTTATCGCCACGCAGGCGCTTGATTATGTTCTCGGCCGAAATCAGGCACATCGGCACGCCCACGCCTGGCACGGTGGTGGCACCCGCGTAGTAGAGCCCGCCGACCTTGCGCGAGGCGTTGCGCCCGCGCAAGAACGCCGATTGCCGCAGCGTGTGCGCGGGCCCAATAGAACCGGCCGACCAAGCATGGTAGCGCTCGGCAAAGTCGGCCGGGCCGAGCGTGCGCTTGACGACGACCCTGTCTACCAAATCCGGCACCCCGGCCGTGGCTGCGATGTGGTTGAGGGCGGCGTCGGCAATCGCGGCAACGCGCTCGGATGCCTCTGCGTGGTAGGCGTTGCCGAACCCGGGTGCCTCCGCGGCCGGCACCGGCACCAGAATGAAGAGGTTTTCGTGGCCCGCGGGCGCTACGTTCGGGTCGGTGGCCGAGGTCTTGGACACGTAGATGGACTCCGAGGCGCCCAACGGCCGGGAGGGCTCCGGCCCGGAATAGACGGCGCGGAAATCCAGATCCCAATCCTGGCTAAAAAGCAGCGTATGGTGCGCTAGTTCTGGCAGCTCGCCTTTCACCCCGGCCAAAACGAGCACGGTGCCTAAGCCCGGATTGCGCCGGCCCCAGTAGCGCTCCGGATAGGTGCGCAGCTGGGGTGGTAAAAGCTGGGTCTCGGTGTGGTGCACGTCCGCCGCCGAGACCACGATATCGGCGTGGATGGCGCCCTTATTCGTGCGCACGCCCGTGACCTGCCGGTTGGCGACCTTGATGGAGGTCACCTCCTCGCCCAAGCGGAAGGTGGCGCCAAACTTCTGAGCCTGCCGGTAGATGGCCTGGACCACGGCCGCGAAGCCACCCTGCGGGTAGCGCACGCCCTCCACTAGGTCGGTGTGGCTCATCAAGGAATACAGTGCCGGGGCGGCCGCCGGCTCGGAGGACAAAAAGACCGCCGGGTAGCTCAAGATTTGGCGCAGGCGAGCATCAGAAAACGTTCGGCCCACGTACTGCTTTAGGTTCACCGAAAGCAGAGCCACCAGGCGGGACAACCGGGTGCGGATATCGCGGTGCACCAGGTTCAGCGGCGCGGAGAAGGTGGTGTAAAGGAAGTGCTTGAGCGCCATCTCATAGGTATCGCTGGCCTGCGCTAAGTATTCCCGGACTTTCTCGCCCGCGCCGGGCTCCAGCGACTCGAAGAGTGCGGCGACTTCCTCGGGGCCGGAGTGCACATCCACCGGCGCATCGCCATGAAAGACGCGGTAGGCGGGGGAGAGGTCCACCAAGTCCAGCTCCGCCTCGGTAGAGGTGCCACACAGCGCAAAGAAGTGATCGAAAGCCTCGGGCATGAGGTACCAGGACGGTCCGGTATCCCAGCGGAAGCCGGCCTCCGCAAAGCTGCCGGCGCGCCCTCCTACCTCATCCAGCGAGTCCACGACGGTGACCTCGTAGCCCTCGCGGCCGAGCAAAGCGGCGGTGGCGAGGCCGGCGATGCCGGCTCCAATGACGACGGCGTGCATGACGTTCTCCTTAGTTTTCGGCCGTGGCTGAGGTCCGGCTGCTGTGGCCGCGACGGCGCACCGCACGGGCCGCGAGCCAAGCCTTGGTGTGGTTCGGAACGGATACCCGCGTAGTGGCAAGCGCCGTAGCCGGGGTGGCGGCGAGGCGATTGGTGAGCTCGGCAAAGATATCCGCCGCCGCGCTCACACCGACCCGCGCGGACGCCGGGAGCAAGTCGATGGTGAGCGCGGCGGTGGCGAGCTCTCGGCGGATCTCTGCGATGAGCGCGGACTTGGAGGTCTCATCAATCCGTCCAGATGGGGCCTGCTGAAAATAGGTGCGTCCCAAAGTGGAGCTATCCTCGCGCAGGTCACGTAGGAAATTAATCTTCTGAAAGGCTGACCCTAGCGCGCGTGCGCCGCGCTCCATGGCGGCGTGGTCGGCAGGGGAGACATTCTCCTCGGCCAAGAAAATTTGCAGGCACAATAGCCCGATGGCTTCCGCTGAGCCGTAGATATAGTCCTGTAGCTCCGACGGGGAATATTCGTGTTGGGTGAGGTCCGCGCGCATGGAGCTAAAGAAGGCAACAAGGTGCTCGCGGTGGAAGCCGCAGCGGCGAGCGGTGATGGCATAAGCGTGCACAATAGGGTCGGTGTGCAGTCGCTGCTGCGGCGCGGCCAGGATGGTGCGCTCGTAGGCATCCAGTGCGGTCGCGGGGTCGGTGTGGGCTTGGGCTGCGGCGCCGTCGACAAGCTCGTCTGCAATGCGCACCACCGCGTATAGGTGGCGGATATCGGCGCGCACCCGCCCGCGCAAAAGCCGCGTGGCCAGAGAGAAACTGGTGGAGTACTGCCCCATAACCTGCGCGGCCGCGCGGGAGGCCGCTTGGTCATAGCGAGTCAACATATCTGTCAACGTAGCATGCAGCCTGTCAGCGGTTCGTGGCGCGTGGCTGCCCCTCGGCAAAGCCGGCTGCAGACTGCACGCCCACGGTGGCGCGCTCGCGGAAGGCGGCCAGGGAATCGGCGCCGGCGTAGGTGCACGAGGAACGCACGCCAGAGATAATCCGGTCCACCAGGTGCTCCACGCCGCCGTGCTCGGGGTCGAGGTAGATGCGGGAGGTAGAAATGCCCTCTTCGAACATCTCGCGGCGGGCGCGCTCAAAGGCCTCGGTATCGGAGTTGCGGCCGCGCACCGCCCGGCGCGAGGCCATACCGAAGGACTCCTTATAGAAGGCACCGTCGGCATCCTTGTGCAGGTCACCTGGGGACTCAAAGGTGCCGGCGAACCAGGAGCCAATCATGACATTGGAGGCACCCGCGGCCAGTGCGAGGGCGACATCGCGCGGGTCGCGCACGCCGCCGTCGGCCCATACATGGGCGCCTACCTCCCGGGCGGTCGCAGCACACTCTAAGACGGCCGAGAACTGCGGGCGGCCCACGCCAGTCTGCATGCGGGTGGTGCACATCGCGCCCGGGCCCACACCGACCTTGATAATGTCCGCGCCGGCCGCTGCCAGCTCGCGCACACCCTCGGCCGTGACGATATTGCCGGCGGCAATGGGAAGCCCCAGATCCAGCGCCTTAACCTTGCGCAGCGCGGTAAGCATGCTTTCCTGATGTCCGTGTGCAGTATCGATGACGAGGACATCAGCACCGGCCTCCGCCAAGGCGCGGGCGCGGCCTTCCACGTCACCGTTGATGCCCACCGCAGCACCGATGTGCAAGCGGCCGTGCTTGTCGACGCCCGGCCTATACATCTTCGCCCTTACCGCACCCTTCCTCGTGAGGATTCCAGCCAAGGTGCCATCCGGGTTGACCACCGGGGCTAGCTTGCGGGAGGTCTTGCGCAGCTTGGTGAAGGCCTCCTGTGGGTCAATGCCCACCGGCAGCGTGACCAAGTCAGTAGTCATCAGCTGGCCAACGGCGGTGAAGTTATCCTGCCCCCGTAGGTCCTTCGGGGTGATGATGCCGATGGGCATGTCCCCGTCGACCACGATGGCGGCACCATGAGCGCGCTTGTGCAAAAGGTTGCTGGTATAGCCCACGGTGTGGTGCGGCTTGACGGTAATTGGGGTGTCATAGACCAAGTCCGCCGCCTTCACAGAGGCGATGGTTTCTGCGGCCGCTTCTAAGGAGAGGTCCTGTGGCAGGATGGTCAGGCCGCCGCGCCGGGCGGTGGTCTCGGCCATGCGGCGCCCGGCCACGGCGGTCATATTGGCCACGATGAGCGGGATGGTATTTCCAGTACCGTCCTCAGTGGTGAGGTCTACCGACTGGCGCGAGCCCACCTCGGAGTGGCTCGGGACCATAAATACGTCGGAGTAGGTCAATTCGTACTGCGGGTGGGAATCGTTGAGAAAACGCACTGGGGGTGTACCTCGCTTTAGGCTCGGGTGGCGCGGTCTCACCGCGCGGATGAAGACACTAAAACTATACTCCTCGACTTTCCCCGCACCCGCGGCCTCAGTATCCTGTCTGGGTGTCTCAGAAACCAGATCCCCACATTTCCGCAGAGGTAAAAATCAACCTCACCATCCTCGTCCTTGGCGCGATGGTGATGATCCTGAACGAGACCGCCTTGTCGGTGGCGCTGCCCACCATCATGGCGGACTTTGGCATCCCCGCGACCTCCGCCCAGTGGCTGCTTACCGGTTTCCTCCTCACCATGGGCGTGGTTATCCCGACCACCGGCTTTCTCATGGATAAGTTCACCACCCGGCAGATCTTCTTGGCCGCGTCGGGCGTTTTTCTTGCCGGTACGGTGTTGGCGGCGCTCGCCCCGGCTTTCGGCGTGCTGCTGGTGGGGCGCGTATTCCAAGCGGCCGGCACCGCCTTGATGATCCCCACCCTGATGACGGTGGCGATGACCCTCGTCCCACCGCAGCGCCGCGGCAGCGTCATGGGCATTATCTCCGTGGTCATTTCCGTGGCCCCAGCACTCGGACCCACGGTGGGCGGCTTCGTGTTGGGCATGTCTAGCTGGCACGTCATCTTCTGGACCATGGTGCCGCTGCTTGGCCTCATCTGCGCCGCCGGCTATTTCCGCCTGGTCAACGTGGGAGATAAGCGCGATACCCCGCTGGATTTCCCATCCGTCGTCCTGTCCGTCTTCGCCTTTGGCGGATTGGTCTACGCCGTATCGTCCCTGGAAAACATGCTGGAGGGCGATGGCCTCGTAGACATCGTCGTCCTCATCGTTGGCCTCGTGGCTTTGGCGCTTTTCACCCGCCGTCAGCTGCGCCTGGCCAAGGACAATCGCGCCCTTTTGGACATGCGCCCGTTTACGGTTCCCAACTTCACCGTGGCGGTACTGGGCATGCTGCTCATGTTTGGGCTATTGCTCGGCGTGGTCAATATCCTGCCCATCTACCTGCAGACCTCCCTGGCGGTAAGCTCGCTGGTCACCGGGCTCGTCGTCATGCCTGGCGGCTTGCTCCAAGGCGGCATCTCGCCGATGGTCGGCCGCCTCTATGACATCCACGGGCCCCGCCCGCTCATGATCCCCGGCGCCCTGCTCCTAGCCGCGGGCACGTGGCTGATGACCCTGCTCAACGAGGACAGTGCGGTATGGATGGTCATTGGCATGCACATCCTTTTTGCGCTGGGCATCGCGCTTATGATGACGCCGCTGATGACGACGTCCCTAGCCTCCCTGCCAGACGAGCTTTACTCGCACGGCTCCGCCATCCTCAATACCCTGCAGCAGCTGGCGGGTGCGGCCGGCACTGCCTTCCTGATGACCTTCCTGACCCGTGGCACCAAGTCCGGTGCGGCCCAAGGCATGAACGAGGCAGCCGCCACGGCTCACGGCGCGCACTGGGCCTTCCTTTTTGCCGGCGTGCTTTCGCTGGTGGTCGTCGTACTGGCCCCGTTCCTCAAGCGCGTACCCTCCGCGGAATAGGAACAAGGACAAATTAAGAGGCGCACAGCGGCAGGTTCAGCCGCTCCTCTTCTGCCTTATCGCCCCAGACCAGGAATGCGGACTGGGTGCCTTCCACGGCCATCACGTAGGTCGGAACATCAGCGGTGGTCTCAAAGCTTTGGATGGTGCACTGGTCATTGGAAAGCTCGACCGGTTCGGCGTCGGGAAGCATGGCATCGCGCTCCTCCACGCTGGGGTAGTAGGTCACGATGTAGTTGAATCCATCGCCCACGCAGGAAATCTTGGCCTCCTGGCCAGACTCCGGCTCGCGCGAGGAGCACTTAGCCCCATCGAAGCCATCCTGGCCGCTGCGGGAGCCCACCAAGTCCGGATACGCATCCGCGAGGTTTTGCTCCTTGTCATTCCAGCTGGGGTAGGACAGGAAGAACCACAGCGCGGCCGCAGCAGCAATCGCGGCCACCACCAGCACCGTGATGAGCGCAATGAGCCCGCCCTTGCCCTTCTTCTTCGGCGCGGGTGCCAGCGGTTGCTGCGGCTGCGCCATGGGCTGGGCCACCGGTTGCGGCTGTTGCGGCGGGGCGAACTGCTGCTGAGGGCGCGGTTCTGGCTCCTGCACGCGGGGAATCTGCGCGGTATCGAAATCGCGCTGCGGGCGCAGGTGAGACACCACATCCTTGGCGCTCTCGGCCGTGCCAGTGGGCTTATACTCCGGGCATTTGCGGGCAACGAGCTCCTCAAACGCCGCCACCGCATCGCCGTGCTCTTCGCCGGCCGGGCCGGCCGCAGCCAGCACCGAAACCTGGCGTTGCTTATCGACGCCCACTCGGGCCTCCCTTAGCCCATGCACCGCAAAGTCTGCCCGCCCGCGGGAAATTAGGAAGTCCACCGCACCCGCCAACGGGCCGAAGACGTCGGCGGCCTCCTCGCGGCTGAGATTATTAGGAAGCTCAGAAAGTTGGGTTCCGGAAACCCCTTCGCGCACGATGAATTCCTGCCCATCCGCGGTAGTGCCCGTGCCCACCAGCGGCGCGATGGCTGGATGGTGCAACCCATGCAGTGCCGTGGACTTGTCCACCACGCCGGTAATTTCCGGCGCGAAGATTTCCACGCTCAGCTGCTGGTGCGTGTTTCCATCTTCGACCGCAAAGAGGGTAGACGATGGCGCCTCATCCAACACGGCCAATTCGTGCAGGTTGTGTTGGGTGGCAAAGAACTCAGGAAGCTGGGGCACGGTCGCGATGTCCTTAAAAAGTGGGGAGGGGCAGGGAACAAAACGATTCTAGATTACATGCCCATGCCTCTGTTCGCTACCGGCGTACACCCGTGTGAGCTGCGAATATGGTGGATTCTGGCGGTATTGCGGGCATCTGGGAACAAAACGGGAAATTATCGGCGGACTGCCGCGTTAGAGTGGGTATCACATTAGAAGCGAAAGTATAGGGGAATCATGTTCGAGAGGTTTACCGATCGTGCTCGCCGCGTCATCGTTTTGGCGCAGGAAGAAGCACGCATGCTTAACCACAATTACATCGGCACCGAGCACATCCTGCTCGGCCTTATCCATGAGGGCGAAGGCGTAGCCGCCAAGGCGCTGGAATCCATGGGTATCTCCCTGGAGGATGTCCGCCGCGAGGTCGAGGAAATCATCGGCCAAGGCAGCCAGCCGCACACCGGCCACATCCCCTTTACCCCACGCGCCAAGAAGGTGCTGGAGCTTTCCCTGCGCGAAGGTCTGCAGATGGGACACAAGTACATCGGTACTGAGTTCTTGCTATTGGGTCTCATTCGCGAGGGCGATGGCGTCGCCGCCCAGGTGTTGACCAAGCTCGGCGCCGACCTGCCGCGCGTGCGCCAGCAGGTTATCCAGCTGCTGTCCGGTTATGAGGGCGGCCAGCAGGAGGGTGGTTCCTCCAACGGCCAGGGCTCCGGTCCGGTTGGCGCAGGTGCCGGCGCAGGCGGCCGTGGCGGCTCCGGCGGTTCCGGCGAGCGTTCCAATTCCCTGGTGCTCGACCAGTTCGGCCGCAACCTCACCCAGGCAGCTAAGGACGGCAAGCTCGATCCGGTCGTCGGCCGTGAGTCCGAGGTAGAGCGCATCATGCAGGTGCTGTCTCGCCGTACGAAGAATAACCCGGTTCTCATCGGTGAGCCGGGCGTTGGTAAGACCGCAGTCGTTGAGGGCTTGGCGCTCGACATCGTCAACGGTAAGGTTCCAGAGACCCTTAAGGACAAGCAGCTTTACTCGCTGGACCTGGGCTCCCTAGTAGCTGGCTCCCGTTACCGCGGTGACTTTGAGGAACGCCTGAAGAAGGTGCTCAAGGAGATTAACCAGCGCGGCGACATCATCTTGTTCATCGATGAGATCCACACCCTGGTTGGTGCTGGTGCTGCTGAAGGCGCCATCGATGCAGCCTCGCTGCTCAAGCCGAAGCTGGCTCGTGGCGAGCTGCAGACCATCGGTGCTACGACCCTTGAGGAATACCGCAAGCACATCGAGAAGGATGCCGCCCTGGAGCGCCGCTTCCAGCCAGTCAAGGTGGAGGAGCCTTCCCTGGATGACACCTTCTTGATCCTGAAGGGCCTGCGCGATAAGTACGAAGCGCACCACCGCGTGTCCTACACCGATGAGGCGCTGCATGCTGCAGCTTCCCTCTCGGATCGCTACATCAATGACCGTTTCTTGCCGGATAAGGCCGTTGATCTCCTCGATGAGGCTGGCGCCCGCATGCGCATCAAGCGCATGACCGCGCCGAAGGGCCTGCGCGAGGTCGATGACCGCATCGCTGAGGTCCGCAAGGAAAAGGAAGCGGCCATCGATGCCCAGGACTTTGAGAAGGCGGCCGGCCTGCGCGATAAGGAGCGCAAGCTGGGCGAGGAGCGCGCGGAGAAGGAAAAGCAGTGGCGCTCTGGCGACCTTGAGGAAATCGCCGAGGTAGGCGAGGACCAGATCGCTGAGGTCTTGGCGCACTGGACCGGCATCCCGGTGCTGAAGCTGACGGAGAAGGAATCCAACCGTCTGCTCAACATGGAAGAGGAGCTGCACAAGCGCATCATTGGCCAGGACGAGGCGGTCAAGTCCGTCTCCCGCGCCATCCGCCGCACCCGTGCGGGCCTCAAGGATCCGCGCCGCCCGTCCGGCTCCTTCATCTTCGCCGGCCCGTCCGGTGTGGGTAAGACCGAGCTGTCGAAGTCCCTGGCTAACTTCCTCTTCGGTTCGGATGATGACCTCATCCAGATCGACATGGGTGAGTTCCACGATCGCTTCACCGCTTCCCGCCTCTTCGGTGCTCCTCCGGGATACGTTGGCTACGAAGAGGGTGGCCAGCTGACCGAGAAGGTTCGCCGCAAGCCGTTCTCCGTTGTGCTTTTCGATGAGATTGAGAAGGCCCACAAGGAGATCTACAACACCCTCCTGCAGGTGCTGGAAGATGGCCGCCTTACTGACGGCCAAGGTCGCGTCGTCGACTTCAAGAACACCGTTCTCATCTTCACCTCGAACCTGGGCACCCAGGACATCTCGAAGCCGGTGGGCTTGGGCTTTACTGGTTCCTCCGAAAACGATGCGGATGCCCAGTACGACCGGATGAAGCAGAAGGTCAACGACGAGCTGAAGAAGCACTTCCGCCCAGAGTTCTTGAACCGTATCGATGACATCGTCGTCTTCCACCAGCTCACCCAAGAGCAGATTGTGGAGATGGTCGAGCTGCTCATCGGCCGCGTGGCCAAGCAACTGGATGAGCGCGATATGGGCATCGAGCTCACGCAGAAGGCAAAGGACCTGCTGGCTAAGCGCGGCTTCGACCCAGTATTGGGTGCTCGTCCGCTGCGCCGCACCATTCAGCGCGAGATTGAGGACCAGCTCTCTGAGAAGATCCTCTTCGGCGAAATCGGCGCCGGCGAAATCATCACCGTCGACGTCGAGGGCTGGGACGGCGAGTCCAAGGACAACACGGGCGCGAAGTTCACCTTTAGCCCGCGCCCGAAGCCTCTGCCGGAGGACACCGAGGAGCCGCAGCTTGACGACGCCGAGGTGCGCGAAAACGACGCCGACTCCACCGATGCCGGCGAGCCCGACACCATCACCCCGGACGTTCCGGGCGATGGCGGCTCCACCGCCGCCGGAACCGACCTAGAGTCCGGCTCTGGTTCCGACTCCGATGACGACGGCCACAACCCGCCGCCAGCAGGCGCCGGCCAGCCGATGTAACTCTGGGCAACGATTTAAGCCACCCAGTACTTCGCTTTCTGCGAGGCTGGGTGGCTTTTTGTGTGCAGTTCCGCGGGCTCGGACCCCATTTAGCCAGCACAATTAGATGGTGCCGGTTTTCCGTTGAAGCGGTCAAAGAGGTACTTCAAGCCCACCGGGATGTTGATGTAGAGCGGTAAAGCGTGGTCGGCGCCAGCGCCCGGGATGGTCGCAGTGCCGGGGGCGGCCATGAAATCTACGGTTCCGCCCATCTGGCAGTATGCTCTTGCGACGGCGCGGACCTGCTCGTGCGGGATGAGGTCATCGTGCGGCGAGCTGGCGATCATCGCCGGGCCCTTGAGCGGGTGCTTGCCCTGATTCTGGCTTAGCAAGGTTTCCTTGATGACGGGCTTGCGCTCGACGAGCTCGGACAGTGATTCCCCGGTGCGGGTGAGTTGGCGGGTATTGCTAAAGCCCCACATGAGGATGGAGTCACCCGTGCAGCTGGTGGCCGCGGAGCGCAGGAAGTCGATGCCGCGGGGATTGAACTCTTCAAGGACCGCATCGCGGAATTTGGTGTCGCGCTCAGCAAAGCCATTGATGGCGTATCCCAGCACATGGACGATGGAGGAGCCGTCGATGGCCTTCATCACCTTTGGTAGGTCGGCCGGAGGGGCACCGGAGTAGGTACCGGCCACGTTCAGCTCGGGTGCATAAGAATCGGCGAATTCCGCTGCGGCAAGCGAAGCGCCGCCGCCCTGCGAGTAGCCCGCAAAGCCGATAGGGGCGTCCTTCGGAGCGTGGGCCAGCTCCAAGCCGGAGCGGGCGGCATCGAGCATGGCGTGCGCTTCCTCAATGTGATTGACATAGGTGTGGTGGCCTGGCATGCCCAGGCCGATGAGATCCGCGACTATCACTCGGGCGCCATGGTGGAGCGCACCCATGTAGAAGCCGTACTCGTAGTTCGCGTTGATGGTGGGGGAGCCGACCTTGCTCAGCCCTACCGAACCTAAGCCCATGCCCGCCCGCGATGGTGCACACTGGTCCCCGGCGCCGCGAGTGCCGGGCGCAAAGATGATTGTGGGCCGTTCGCCTTTCCCGCGCCACGGCGCCTTGGGCTCGTACAACGTTGCCGAGGCCTGAATCGGCCGACCATCATCCGTAGTGGTGTCATACGTGAATACCTGCCCGCGGCCGACGCCATCGAGCACGTGCGGCGAAGGTCGGGTCGAGGTCACCGCCGCCTGCGCTGTTGGTGGAACTAAGAGGGTACCGAGAATCAGTGAACAAACGGCTAAAAGCCTTATGCAAATCTTTTCCATATCCAAAACCTACCGGTCAGTAGGAACGGCGGAAGCGGAATTGTTAAAATATATGCTCATGGGACTTCAGTATCGTTCAAGAAAAAAGACCGGCAAGAATAGCTGGATTAACGTTTCTGGCTCCGGAGCCTCGATGTCTACCAAGGTAGGACCTGTAACGTTTAATTCCCGCGGCGGAATGTGGGTAAATCTGCCCGGCGGCTTCAATTTCCGCGGTCGGTGGCGTTAAACAGATCACACCCGCAAGATCGCGAACTGCGAATATAGCCGGCCGTTATTAACTCCCTAGATGGGTAGGTGGAAGAGGCCGGCGTCGTTTTGTTCGGCGAGGCCGTCGGCAAGCAGCGAAGCCAACGCCCGGGAGCGCTGTGCCGCATCGGGCCAGACCACATCAATCTCGGACTGGGGCACCGGCCCATCCGCCGCGCGCAGCACATCCAAAATCTTGCCGCGCACCTGCCGGTCCGTGCCCACGAATTTCTGCACGCGCTTTTTCGCCTGCGCCTGCTCTTGCGCGCTGGGCTCCGGCCGGCCAGCTAACTGCCACGCACAGCTTGCGCGCAGCGGGCACTGCTCGCAGGAGGGGTTCTTCGCCGTGCACACTAGCGCGCCCAACTCCATGAGCGCGGCCGAAAAGCGCGGCCCATTCTCGGCCGGCAAAAGCTCGGCTACGGCCGCCAACTCTCGCTTCGCGGGCTGCGGCGCCAGGAACCGGCCCTCTTCCGCCCGGGCATAAACCCGCCGCACATTGGTATCGACCACCGGCACATTTACCCCATAGTGAAAGCACGCCACAGCGCGCGCGGTGTAGTCCCCAATGCCTGGTAGGCGTAGCAATTCATCGACGTCCGCGGGAACTTCGCCGCTGCCAATTACCCCCGCACACTCCCACAGGCGCAGGGCACGGCGCGGGTAGCCCAGTTTGCCCCAAGCGCGCAGCACCTCCGCTCGGGTAGCCTGTGCGAAGTCCGCAGGGGTGGGCCAACGCCGCATCCATTCCTCCCACACGGGGGCCACGCGGGCGACGGGGGTTTGCTGGCTCATGACCTCACTGAGCAGCACGCCCCAGGCGCTGGTGCCAGGCCGGCGCCACGGCAGGTCGCGCTCATTGGCATCGAACCAGGAAAGAAGAACTTGCGTATCCATCGTGAGGGATAGTCTAAGGCATTAGAATGTGGCCTATGCCTTTACGTAATGTTGCCCACGAACCACAAGCCGTATGGGAGGCCCTCCAGGCCGGAAACCAGCGCGTTCTCGACGGCGAGACCGTCGACGTGCGCGAGATCTATAACCGCGAGGGTCTTACCCACGGCCAGGATCCCCGCGTGGTAGTCATTTCCTGTTCCGATTCCCGCGCCCCTATCGAGCACGTATTCAATATTGGCTTCGGCGATGCCTTTGTCATCCGCACCGCCGGCCACATTCTTGACGACGCCGTCCTAGCCTCCCTCGACTACGCCCTCGCCGCCCTCAAGCCAAACCTTTTGGTGGTCCTCGGCCATCAATCTTGCGGCGCGGTCGGTGCGGCTACCGGCTTCGTGGCCGGCGGCGAGCTGCCCACCGGCCTGCAGCGCCCCATTATTGAAAAAGTCGCTGCCTCCGCGCTGGTGGCAGGCCCTAAGGCCACGACTGACGACGTCGAGAGGGAACACACCCGCCAGACCGTCGCCCAACTAGTCGCCAACGTGCCCAACATCCGCCGCCTGCTCGACGAGGGCGCCTTGGGCGTCGTCGGCGCGCGCTACCTGCTGGAGGACTCCAGCGTGGAGACCCTGCAGACCCTTGGCGTGAAGTAGCGGCCTGACACGCGGCGCGGGCTTAGCGCACCGGCCCGCGCCCACCGCTTAGAATTGACAGTGTGACGCAGAAAAAGCCCCTACCAGAAGAGATCTACAAGCGCCGCCGCGTGGCTGCGCTCATCATCGTGCTCGTGTTGGCCGTGGTGCTGATCTGGGCGGCCGTGGCCGCCTTCGGGGGCAGCAGCGAGGAGCCGGCCGATACCGCCGCACCTGCCCCTACGTCCGCAGATGAGGAAACCTCCTCCTCTGCCGCCCCCGAATCCTCCGGGACCGTCTCGGAGACGAAGACGTCGGCCGAGGGGGCATCGGAAAGCAAGGCGGCCGAAAGCGAGCCGTCGAGCGCTGCGCCTGCAAGCTCCGAGGCAGCCAAGAAGACCTGCGAACTCGCGGATCTCGATGTCCGCACCTCCATGTTGAACTACTCCGTGCCGGAAGGCGAGCTGCCGAAGTTCTTCATGACCGTCACCAACCCCACGGCCGCGGACTGCAAAATCGACCTAGATAAGAATCTGCTGCGCTTCGAGGTCTACAAGATGGCCGATAACGAGCGCGTGTGGTCCGATACGGATTGCTATGCCTCCGTGCAGACCGGCTCGCAAACCTTCCCGGCCGGCAAGGACGTGAAATTCGAGGCCGAATGGTCCCGCCAGGCCTCCAAACCGGGCGAGTGCACCGACCGCCCCGCGGCCGAGCCCGGTGCCTACTTTGCTCACACCGTCATCGGCGATAACTCCTCCCCGCCGCAGGACTTCACCCTGCGCTAGGCGCTACCCTGACACCGCGGCGATGGCTTGCCCCAGCGTCGCCACTTGGCGCACCTGCATGCCTTCGACCGGCTCGATATCCCCGCGCGGGACGAGCGCGTGCTTGTAGCCCAGCCGCGCGGCCTCCATCAAGCGCCGTTCCACGTTCGGTACTGGGCGCAACTCGCCGGCCAGGCCCACCTCGCCGATGACTACCGTCTTGGCCGGCAGCGGCTGCTCGTGCAGCGAGGACCACGTGGCCAGCGCCACCGCCAAATCCGTCGCGGTTTCCGTAATCCGCATGCCACCCACCGTGGCGACATAAGCATCCTTGTCGTTGGTGCGCTGGCCGGCGCGCGCCTGCAGAACTGCCAGCACCATCGGCACGCGGTTGGAGTCCAGCCCGGTCACCACGCGCCGCGGGTTCTTCGCTACCGGATCGACCGTCAGCGCCTGCACTTCCGCCAGTATCGGCCGCACGCCGTCCATCGCGACTGTTACGGCCGAGCCATCCGGCGTCGTGCCGCGGTGCGAGAGAAACAGCCCGGAAGGGTCCGCGACTTCCCGAATGCCGCCGGCCGTCTGCTCGAAGCACCCCACCTCGTCGGTGGCGCCAAAGCGATTCTTGATGCCGCGCAGCATACGCAGGCTGGATTGGCGGTCGCCCTCGAAGTTCAAGACGACGTCGACAAGATGCTCCAGCACGCGCGGGCCGGCGACGTTGCCATCCTTGGTCACGTGGCCCACCAGCAGCACCGGAATGCCGGTGGATTTCGCCAGGGAGGTCAGCGCGGCCGTTACCGCGCGCGATTGCGCCACGCCGCCCGATACGCCCTCCACGCCCACGGCGTGCATGGTCTGCACCGAATCGACGATGATGAGGCTCGGCTTGAGCTTATCCACGTGGCCAAAGACCGCATCCAAGTTGGACTCGGCCGCCAAGTACAGCGATTCTTGGAGCGCCCCGGTGCGCTCGGCGCGGGAGCGGACCTGGCCGGCCGATTCCTCGGCCGTCGCATAGAGCACGGTGCGGCCGAGCTGGGCCCACCGCGAGGCTACTTCCAGCAGCAGCGTGGATTTGCCCACGCCCGGCTCGCCGGCCATGAGCACCACTGAGCCGGGCACAATGCCGGTACCTAGCACGCGGTCGAGCTCGCCGATGCCGGTGCGCACCGTCTTGGTCGCCTGCGCCCCAATCTTGGTAATCGGCTGCGCCGGGCTCGACGGCGCTACGCCCTTGCTTGCCGACGCCCCCGCTGTCCCAGGCCCCGCCACCACCGGGGCCCTTTCCTCCAACGTGCCCCAAGACCCGCAGTCGGGGCAGCGGCCGAGCCACTTCGGCGAGACGTAGCCGCATTCGGAACAGGTATGGATGGGGCGAGATTTCTTGGCCATGGCCTCTAGCCTAAAACACGCAAAGGCCTCCGGCCCGAAACGGGCTGGAGGCGGTGATTTTGGGCGGCGTGGCTTAGTTCTTTGGAGCCTCGGAGGAGTAGCCCTCGGAGGACTCGACGTCGCGGTCGAATTCGCCGGACTGCATCTGGGTGGCGGCAATGGTGGCGTCCACGTCGATGGAACCATTGGAGAACTCGAAGGTAACCGGGCGGTCGCCGGCGTAGCCAAAGTCATCGTTCTTCAGGGAGGTGGCGATGTACTGGACGGTCTCAGAATCCTGCTGGGTGGTCGCGTCCAGGTTCTTCTGGGAATCCGCGATGATGGACTGGTCGCGGTGCAGCGGCTGAGCCTTGTCCATCTCGACGCGCTGGCCGTCGACCTCTACGGACTCCAGGGAGATGACATCGGTATCGTAGCCCTGGTTTACGGCGGTGAACTTCAAGGCAGCGGTGCCGTCCGGTTCTACCAAGATGGTGACATCGCGAACCGCAACCTTGTTGTCTTCCGTGCTTGCAGAAGCGCCATCGACCGCAGCCACCTTGTCAGCGGTCTGGGTGACGTGACCCGCCGAGCAAGAAGCCAGCGCCAGAGCGGAGACGGCGGTTACGGAAATAATGGCACCGCGGCGGGCGGCGGACTTCAGGGACTGCACGTTGAGCATCCTCCATCAATTGCGATCACAGGGCTTGTCAACGCTTTAGCCTAGTCCCTTTGGCAATAAAGTACACAGTTAGTCCCAAACCGGGCGGGTAGACCATGGGGGTATACGGGGGTATCCGCAGGCGGGGCGGCCGCTCGTGATAAAATGGCGGCCTTAGTCAACCGGGATTAAACGGGAACACAAGGAGTGGCAATGGAGTATAAGGTCGGCGAGGTCGTCGTCTACCCGCACCACGGTGCGGCCGTCATCGAGGATATCGAGACCCGCGAGATGGGCGGCGAGAAGCTGGAATACCTGGTGCTGCACATCAACCAGTCCGACCTAGTCGTCCGCGTGCCCATCAAGAACGCCGATAACGTCGGCGTGCGCGACGTCGTGGGCAAGGAGGGCCTGGAAAAGGTCTTTTCCGTGCTGCGTGACGAGGACGTCGAAGAGGCCGGCAACTGGTCCCGCCGTTATAAGGCCAACCAGGAGCGCCTCGCTTCCGGCGATATCAATAAGGTCGCCGAGGTCGTTCGCGACCTGTGGCGTCGCGACCAGGACCGTGGCCTCTCGGCCGGCGAGAAGCGCATGCTGGGCAAGGCCCGTACCATCCTGGTGGGCGAGCTCGCGCTGGCCAAGCCGGTCGACGAGAAGAAGGCCGACACCATGATGGAGGAGATCGATGCCACCATCGAGCGCCACCACGCGGCCGGATTGGTAGACGATAAGTCCATCACCACCGATATCGACAACGACATCGATCTCGATGACCTCTCCTTCGACGACGAAGACTAAACCGCGCGTCATCGCGCTCATCGCGGCCGCCGGCCAGGGCACCCGCCTCGGTGCCGAGGTGCCCAAGGCTTATGTCGAGCTGCGCGGGCGCACCCTCCTAGAGCGCTCCGTGCGCGCGCTGCTGGCCTCCGGCGTGGTCGATGAGGTCATCGTGCTGGTCAGCCCAGACATGGAGCCCGAGGCAGCCCGCATCATCGGCCGCATCGACACCGCAGACGGCAAAAACGCCACCAACGCCGCACCCATCCGCCTCGTGCACGGTGGCAGCGAGCGCGCCGATTCCGTGTGGGCCGGCCTGCAAGCAATTCCCGACGACGACGCCGTGGTGCTCATCCACGATGCGGCCCGGGCGCTGACTCCGGCGGCGATGGTGCGGGACGTCGCCAAGCGCGTGCTCGGAGGCGCCCCAGCGGCCGTGCCCGTGGTTCCCGTGGCCGATACCATCAAGGAAGTCGCGGCCGACGCCGTGGTGAGCACTCCCGACCGCTCCCGCCTGCGCGCCGTGCAAACCCCGCAGGCTTTCCGCCTGTCCGCGCTGCGCCAGGCCAACCTCGATTATTGGGCCGAGCAGCCCGAATTCACCGCCACGGATGACGCCAGCCTCATGGAATGGCACGGCGAGCGCGTGGCAACCGTGCCGGGCGATACCCTGGCGTTCAAAATCACCACGCCCATCGATCTCACCCTGGCCCACGCCCTGACCGAGGAGACCCATGACTAACCCGATTATCCCGCGCGTTGGCATCGCCACCGACGCCCACCAGATCGAGGCCGGCAAGGACTGCTGGATCGCCGGCCTGCTCTTCGAGGGCGATGCTGGCTGCGAAGGCCACTCCGATGGCGACGTCGTAGCGCACGCGCTTGTCGACGCCCTCTTATCCGCCTCCCACCTCGGCGATCTCGGCTCCTTCGTGGGCGTCGGCCGGCCCGAATACGACGGCGTATCCGGAGCGAAGCTGCTGCGCGAATGCCGCGAACTGCTCGAATCCGAAGGCTTCATCATCGGCAACGCCGCCGCCCAGCTCATCGGCCAGACCCCCAAGATGGGCCCTCGCCGCGAAGAGGCCGAAGCGGTACTGAGCGAAATCCTTGGTGCCCCCGTGTCCGTCTCTGCCACGACGACGGACCATATGGGCTTTACCGGCCGTAAGGAGGGCCGCGCGGCGGTTGCCACGGCCGTCGTCTGGCGCGCCTAGCCCACCACACTAACCCCGCGCACGCGTCAATTAGACTGGGTGGCGTGAGTACTTTGCGCATTTATGACACAGCCACCCGCAGCCAACGCGATTTCGAGCCTATTCGCCCCGGCCATGCTTCCATCTATCTGTGCGGCGCCACCCCGCAGGCCCAGCCGCACATCGGGCACTTGCGCTCAGGCGTCGCCTTCGACATCCTGCGCCGCTGGCTGCTCGCCCAAGGCTATGACGTAGCCCTGGTGCGCAACGTCACCGATATCGATGACAAGATCCTCACCAAGGCGGCCGAGAATAATCGCCCCTGGTGGGAATGGGTGTCCACCTACGAGCGCGAGTTCACCAAGGCCTATAACACCCTTGGTGTGCTTCCACCCTCTGTCGAGCCGCGTGCGACCGGCTTTGTCACCCAGATGGTCGACTATATGCAGCGGCTTATCGACGCCGGCTTTGCCTACCCCGCCGACGGCTCCGTCTACTTCGACGTCGCCGCCTGGACCAAGGCCGAAGGCTCCGATTACGGTTCGCTGTCTGGCAACAAGGTAGAGGAAATGGAGCAGGGCGAAGGCGAGGATTCCGCCAAGCGCGGCGCCCAGGACTTTGCCTTGTGGAAGGCCGCGAAGCCGGGCGAGCCCAGCTGGCCCACCCCGTGGGGCGACGGCCGCCCTGGCTGGCACCTGGAGTGCTCGGCCATGTCCACCTATTACCTGGGCTCTAATTTCGATATCCACTGCGGCGGCCTGGACCTGCAGTTCCCGCACCACGAGAACGAGATCGCGCAGTCGCATGCGGCCGGCGATAAGTTCGCCAACTACTGGATGCACAACCACTGGGTGACGATGTCGGGCGAGAAGATGTCGAAGTCCCTGGGCAACGTGCTGTCCATCCCGAATATGCTGGAGCTGGTGCGCCCGGTGGAGCTGCGCTACTACCTGGGCTCGGCACACTATCGCTCCGTGCTGGAGTACTCCGAGGCCGCGCTGACCGAGGCCGCCGCTGGCTACCGCCGCATCGAAGACTTCCTCGGCCACTTTGACGATCTGGAGCTTGGCGAGTGGACTCAGAGCTTTGAAGACGCGATGAATGATGACATCGCGGTGCCCAAGGCCCTGGCGGAAATCCACACCACCGTCCGCGCTGGCAATAAGGCGCTCGCGGCCGGCGATGAGGCCGAGGCGCGCACGCTGGCTGGCCAGGTCCGCGCGATGGCACACGTACTTGGCTTTGACCCGCTGGAGTGGGAAGATGGAGCGCAAGCTAGCGGGGCGGATGCCGCGCTGGATGCGCTGGTACAAGCTGAGCTGGAGCGGCGCACCCAGGCGCGCGCGGACAAGGACTTCGCTACTGCCGACGCCGTCCGAGACCGCCTCGCGGCCGCCGGCATCACCATCACCGATACCCCAGACGGCCCGACCTGGTCGCTGGCGCAGCGTTAAGCACTCCGAAAGGACATAAATTATGGCACGTACCCACGGCCGCGGTGGCGCGGGAATCCGCAAGACCAATAAGAAGGGCGCAACCAAGGGCTCCGGCGGCCAGCGCCGCAAGGGCTTGGCCGGCAAAGGCCCGACGCCCAAGGCAGAGGACCGCATCTACCACGCCAAGCACAAGGCCAAGCTGGAGCGCGACCGCCGCAACTCCGGCCGCCACCAGAAGGAGACCGCCGAGATGGTTGTGGGCCGCAACCCGGTCATCGAGTGCCTGCACGCCAAGGTGCCGGCCACCACGCTCTACATCGTGGCCGGTACCCGCAATGACAAGCGCTTGTCCGAGGCCGTGGCCATGTGCAATACCCGCAATATCCCCATCATCGAGGTGCAGCGCCACGAGATGGACCGCATGACCGGTAACGGCATGCACCAGGGCATCGGGCTGCAGATCCCGCCGTATAAGTACGCCGACGTCGACGAGCTCATCGCCCGAGCGGCCGAGAACGCACGCCCAGGCATGTTCGTCATCCTGGATAACATCACCGATCCGCGCAACCTCGGCGCGGTCATCCGCTCCGTGGCGGCCTTTGGCGGCGACGGCGTCATTATCCCCGAGCGCCGCTCCGCGTCCGTGACCGCGGTGGCGTGGCGTACCTCGGCCGGCACGGCGGCGCGCCTGCCGGTCGCCCGCGCGACGAATATCACCCGCACCGTGCAGCAATTCCAAAAGAGCGGCTACCAGGTCGTCGGCCTCGACGCCGGCGGCGAGCACACGCTGGACACCTATAACGGCGCGACGGATCCCGTGGTCATCGTCATCGGCTCCGAAGGCAAGGGTATCTCCCGCCTCGTACGCGAGAACTGCGACGTCATCATGTCCATTCCGATGACCGACTGGGTCGAGTCCCTCAATGCTTCCGTCGCGGCCGGTTCCGTGCTCTCCGAATTCGCACGTCAGCGCCGCGCGGCCCAGTAACCCCCAGCGAGGTTTCTAGCCGCTTTCCGCCCAGGGTGGCAGCCACTTAATGGTTCCATTCACCCTGGCCAGGCGGCCGCGCAGCGGCGGGGCGTTGGGGTCATCGTCGTTGACGCCGTTGTGATACGGACAGGCGATGGTGAGATTTTCGGGGTTGGTCTCGCCGCCGTGGCGCCACGCGGTGAGGTGGTGGACTTGGCATTCATCGGCGGGGTAGTTGCACTGCGGCCACGGGCAGGTGGGGTTTTCCGCGGCGGCCATGGTGCGCTGCTTCGGCGAGGCGAGCCGCTCGGTGCGGTACAGGTTCACCGGGCCTTTCACGGGGTGGATCAGAGTCACAAAGCCGTGCGCGGTAAAGGCGCGGCGCACTAGGTCCGCGCCGGTCATTCGGGCACCATTGGTCAGTTGCAGGGTGATGTCATCGCCTGCGGTGTCGACGACGCGGTCGAGTTCGTCCAGGCGCAGCACCACATTGGTGGTCACGGCCGGGCGGGAAGCGGCGGCGGTGCCTTGAAAAATCTTGCGCACCGAATCGAGTGGGGCGTCCTTATCGAGCGCGGCGTGCATATCCGCGATGTCCGCAGACTTGCCGGTAATCGTCATGGTCCACGGTCCATCGGCGCGGCGGTAGAGCTTGACTCCGGGTGTGCGTTGCGGCGGGCCCTTAATCTCGCGCACGCGTGTGCGCCCCTGCTTATCGACGTCCGATGCATCCCCCTTCATCCCACATAGCTCCCGCCGCAGTGCCCAGGCCTGGCGCTTATTTTTCAGCTTGGAGGCGTGGCGCTCGATGGCTAGCAACGCGGTGAGGCTGTGCCCGTTGGCGCGGGCCGCTGCGATGGATTCGCGTTGGAGCCGGCTAAAGGCGGTGGGGCCGAAGTAGGTATCGGCGAGGGTAAGGAGGCGGGCGGCGGTGGTGTCGGGGCAGCCGGCGTCGATAAGCGCGCGCTTAGTAAGGCCGTGGCAGTCGGCGATAATGTCCATGCCGGCCGCCAGGCCTGTCAAGAATTTCTGTAGCGCGTTCACGGCTCCACACGTTAAGTGCGGGTGCACGCCGGCGCGCGGTGCGCTGGGTGCGGGTGTGGATAACTAGGCCTCGGCGTCGTCGAGGCCGAAGAACTCGCGGACCTTATCCACAGCGCGGAAGGAATCCGTATTTGGTCCTATGCGTGGGTCGGTTTTCATGCTAGAGGGAATCACGTGGCCGAGGCCCTCCATGGTCCACAGCCCGACGGGGAAATCGCCGTCGTATGCGGTGGCGGTGACATCCGCGGTGGGGTGGTAGTCGCGGGGTGGCTGGCAGCCATTGGCCAGCGCGAAGTGTTCGGCGGTGGCCGGCGCGGAAAGCACGCGGCCGCGGGTGCGCTCGGCATCCAGCCCGGCGACCCCGCCCTCATACGGCGCATACGGGTCGGCGGTGCCGTGGAAAAACAGCAGCGGCGTGGGCCGGTAACCGTCCGGGTTGCTGGGCGCGTGGTTGTCGCCCTCGCCCAGGGTGGAGGCGAAGATGCAGGCGCTGGTGAGGCTAAAGGGGGCGTCGAAAAGCAGGCGGAGCACCATCTGCCCGCCGTTGGAGTAGCCGCAGGCAAAGGTGCGGTCGGTGCCGAATTCGCGCCGCATCTCCTCGACGAGGAAGGCGGCGAAGGCAACGTCGTCCACGTTCTCCGCGCGGGCGGTGACGGGCAGGATGCTGCGGCAATCGTTGAAATGGCGGTCGACGCCGTCGGGGTAGACGAGGATGGTGTTGGTGGCATCGGCAAGCTCGTCGAAGGTGCCGTTAGTAAAGCGGCGCATCACGTTGCCGGACTGCAGCGAGCCGTGGAAGAAGAGCAAGAGGTCCGGGCGCGGGCCGGGGTTATCCGGCGCGATGACGAGGAAGCGGCGGGTGCGGCCATCCACATCCGCGGTGCGGCGGTGTACGTGCATAGCCGCCCAGTCTAGTCGGCGTGGTGCTCTTCGGCGGTGCTGTGGCAGTCGGCGTGGAAGCGGTGAGCGGCGACCTCGTCGCGCACCGCCTTTTTATTGCGCTGCCAGCCAATGAGGCGGCACACCAGATAAATGACAAAAGAAATGGTGGTAACAAAAACCGAGACCGGAAGGCCGGGCGCGAGCGACAGTACAAAGCCGCCCACGGCCGAGACCTCGGCGAAAATGGTGGCCCACATGACCGCGCGCAGGGGCGAGGAGGTGATCTGCACGGCCGCCGCACCCGGGGTAATGAGCAGCGCCATGACGAGCAGCGAGCCGACGATTTGTACCGACTGTGCGGCCGCCAAGCCTACGAGTACGGCGAAGGCGACCGATATGAAGCGGGTGGGCACGCCGGCCGCTTGGGCCATGACCGGGTCGGCCGAGGCGAAGAGCATGGGCCGCCATAGGATGGCGACGGCGGCGAGGATTACTACGGTGGTTGCGGCCAAGAGCCATACCGAGGCGGAAGAGACGCCGACGATCTGGCCGGTCAGCAGCGTCATCGCGGTATTCGCGTTGCCGGGGTAGAGGTGCAAAAACAGCACCGAGAGGCCCAAGCCAAAGCTCATGACCACGCCGATGGCGCTGTCTTGCTGGCCCTTAAAGCCCAGTACGGCGAGGATGATGGCGGCCACGATGGCGCCGGCCACGGCGCCAAAGCCGAGGTTGAGGCCGAAGAGCAGCGCAGCCGAGGCACCCATGAGCGCAAGCTCGGAGGTGGCGTGGACGGAAAAGGACATCTGGCGCAGCACGATGAGCGAGGTCATCACGCCGGACAGGATGCCCAGCAGCGCGGAGGCGATGAGCGAAGACTGTACAAAATCCACGCTGAGCAGGTATTGGGTGTCTTCCATAAAGCTAGACAACGATGAGCCTCCCATCGACGTTTAAGACGTTGACCTTGGAACCGTAGAGCTCGGAAAGGACATCGGAGCGCATTACCTCATCCACCGTGCCGAAGGTATGGCCGCCAGGGGCGAGGTAGAGCACCTTATCGGTCACCCCGAGCACCGGGTTGATTCCGTGGGTGACAAACATGATGGAGGTGCCGCGCTCGCGGCGCAGCGCATCCAGCTTGTCCACGGTGGCCTGCTGGCGCGCCGGGTCGAGCGAGAGCAGTGGTTCATCGGCGAGGATGAGCTCGGGGTCGTTGGCCAGCGCTTGGGCTTGGCGGATGAGCTGCTGCTGGCCGCCGGAAAGCTGGCCGACGCGGCGGTCGCGCAGGCCGGTAGCACCGACTTCGGCCAGGAGCTCGTCGACGCGGTGGCGGGGCGGGCGGCGGCGTCGGAAAGCGCCGTGGGCGAGCGAGAGCGAGACTAAGTCGCGGGCGCGCAGGGGCAGGTCGGCCGGGAACATGCGTTGTTGCGGGATGAAGCCGACGCGGCAGTTAACGTCGACGCTGCCGGCGGTGAGCTTGCGGGTGCCCAAGATGGTGCCGAGCAGGGTGGATTTGCCCACGCCATTGGGGCCCAAAACGGCGATAAACTCGACGCGGTCAACGGCGAGGTTAAGGCTGGACCACAGCGGGGCAACCGCTGCGTCATGGAAGTGGATGAGCACTAGAGCTTCCCCAGGGAATCGGTGACCTCGTCATAGTAGGTCCAGAATTCTTTGCCATCCGGCGGGGTTTCGCCGATTTCGACGATAGAGACGTCCGCATCCTCCGCGGCGGACTTGATGCGGCCGGCGGTATCGGTTTCGGTCTGTGGGTTAAAGATGAGCAGGTCTACCTTGTCCTCTTTAATCGCCTTGGTGAAGGCGGCGAGGTCGGCCGCGGTGGGCTCGCCCTCAGAAATGGTGGCCTTGCGGTAGCCCTCTGGGGTGACGTCCTTGCCGGAGGTGTACTTCATGATGTAGTCCGCAATCGGCTCGGTCTGCGCGTAGGAGAGGTCGCCCGGCAGTTCCTTGAGCTTGTCGCGCAGGCGGTCGACGTGGGAGTCCACGCGCTCGGTGCTGGCGTTGGCATCGGTATTGAGCTCGTTGATCTGGTCAGCGATATTTCCTGCGACCTCGTCGAGCGCGGCCGGGTCGTACCAAATGTGCTCGTTGCCCTCGATATTGGTGACCTTTTCCGGGTCCTTCTTGGCGGTGGCCTTAGCAGCGTCGATGGTCATGACATTAGGATCATCGGCTAGCTTGCCGTGATCGGTCAGCGGCAGGGCGGAGACGATATTGTCCTGGTCGGAGACGGCCTGGTAAATCCAAGAATCATAGCCACCGCCGTTAACCACGAGCAGGTCCGCGTCCTCGGCCTTGGCGATATCGGCCGCGGAAGGCTCGAAGTGGTGCGGGTCAACGCCGTTGCCCTCGACGATGGGCTTGACCTCGATGTCCACGCCGGAGGCGGTATCGGCCACGGCCTGGGCGACGTCGGCCCAGATGGAGGTGGACGCGACGATGGAGATCTTCTTCTGGGCGCCCGGCTCGGCGGCCGAGTCCTCGGTGTCGGAGGAGCAGGCGGTGGCAGTCAGCAGGAGGCCACCGGCCGCGAGGAGGGCTGCGGATGCGCGAAGTGAGGTATGCATAGTTTCCAGTGTGCGTTTGATGGGAACCATTGTCAATTGAATATGTATTGAAAATACGGCCGCGGGGTATGCTTGCGGTCATGGTGAAACGCAGCCCCACCCGCAAAACGCTGGCCTCGCTGGCCGCCGAGCTGGGTGTTTCGCGCACGACGGTCTCTAATGCCTATAGCCGGCCGGATCAGCTTTCGGCCGCAACGCGCGAGCGCATCCTGGCGGCGGCGAAGGCGCGGGGATATCCCGGGCCGGACCCTACGGCCCGCAGCCTGCGCACTCGCCGCGCGGGCTCGGTGGGCGTGCTGCTGACCGAGCACCTGTCCTATGCCTTCGAGGACATGGCCTCGGTGGATTTCCTGGCTGGCATGGCAGAAGCCTCGGCCGGTGCGCAGACCACACTCACCCTCATCCCGGCCGGCCCAGAGGGTGAGGCGGAGGCGGCCAGCCTGGTGGGCTCGGCCGCGGTGGATGGCTTTGTGGTCTACTCCGTGGCGGCCGGGGATGCCTACCTAGAGGCGGCGCGCGGCCGCGGGCTGCCGGTGGTGGTCTGCGATCAGCCGACGGATTCGGGCCTGCCGTTCGTGGGCATCGATGACCGCGCGGCGATTGCCCCGGCCGCCCGCGCGCTGGTGGAGGCCGGACACCGCAAGATTGGTGTGCTGGCGATTCGCCTCAAGCGCGAGCGCCACGATGGCCCCATTTCGTGGGGTGAGCTACAGGACGCCGATATGCACGTGCAGCGCGCCCGGGTCATGGGGGCCATGGACGTCTTTGCGCAGGCGGGCATCGCGCCGGAGACCGTGCCCGTGGTTACCCAGCACATCAACGATGCGCAGACCACGCGGGCGGCCGCGCAGTTGCTTCTCGACGCCCACCCAGACCTCACTGCCGTCCTGTGCACCACCGACTCCATGGCGCTGGGCGTGATGACCTATGCACGCGAGCGGGGCATCGACGTCCCCGGCGAGCTGTCCGTTACCGGCTTCGACGGCATTGATGCGGCGCAGCGCCTTGGCTTGACGACGATCGTCCAACCCAATAAGGCCAAGGGCGCGGCCGCCGGCCACATGCTCGCCAAGCTCATCGCGGGCGCAGAGGATTCGGACGCGAGCGAAACTGCGGCGCTACGGCGCGTGCTGCCGACCAGCTTCGCTGCCGGAAGGACGGTGGCGCCGCCGCGTTAGCTGCCGCTTCGCTAGGCAGCGGCGTGTTAGGCAACGCCGCCGTTGTCGGGGCGGCCAACATGGTCCGCGCGGGCGGCGGCGAGTTCGGTGAGGAAGTGGGCGACGGCGTCGACGTCGGCAAGCTGCACTACGGCCGCGGTCTCGCCCTCGCCGACCTTGACGCCAACGTCTGGCGGCTGGTGCAGGGCGCGGAAACCGTCCTCATCGGTGACGTCATCGCCCAAGAAGACCACGGCGGTGGCTCCGGTGCGCTCGCGCAAGTTCTCAATCCACGTGCCCTTGGTGGCCTGGGTAGCGGAGAACTCCACCACGGACTTGCCGGCCGTGCGGGGGAAGCCGCCTGGATCGAGAGCGAGAGCGGCTTCATATGCTTGTGCGGCAGCTTCTGGATCGGAATCTTCGAGCGCGCGCAGGTGCAGAACGCGCTGGAAGGGCTTGACCTCGATGTCCGCGCCGGGGAAGCGCTCCATGATCGCGCGGATCTCAGCTTCCTTGGTGGCGAGGTGCTCGCGCATCGCGGGGGTCAGTTTCGTTTCCTCCCACGAGGACTCGGCGCCGTGGGAACCGCCGAAGAGAACGGGCTCGCGCAGCGGGCATACGCGCTTGAGACCTTCGAGGTGGCGGCCGGAGAGCACGGCCGCCGTGGTGTGTGGCAGGTGGGCCAGTTTATCCAGGGCACGCAGTGATTCCTGGTTCATTTCGACCTCATAGATGGACGTGGCGAAGGGGGAGAGCGTGCCGTCGAAATCCGAGACCACCGCGAGGTGTTCGGCGGCGGCAAGGGCCTTGATGGCAGTTGAAAGCGTCATGGCCTCCAGCCTACGCAATTAACCGCCTAGAGAAACCAACTTGATAGACGGCGAGTCCACCTCATCGGTAACCAGTTCCAAGACCAGCTGGTTATTGGAATTGACGGTGTAGTGGAAATCGTGGTCCGCGGAAATCAGGTTGCGCAGCAGGTTATCGGCCCACACGGACGCGCCGTGGCAATCCTCGGCGGTCTCGTCAAACTCCACCTCATCAAAGTGGAGACGGTTGCCTTCGCGGATGTTTTGGCGCTCATCATCGGCGGAATAGGTCACCTTGCCCACCATTTGGGCGCACCCGGTGGTGCCCACCATCGTGGATTCGCCAAAGCTCAACGTGGGCGCCTGCGGGATGGATTCCGGGATGGTGGAGGCGGCATCCGGGGTGGTGTTGATGGAGACTACCTGCCACTGCTTATCCAAGATCTGCTCATCGCCAGGGGCTTTGGGCTCCTCGTCGCCGGAACCACAGCCGGCCAGAAGTGCGGCGGCGCAGGTCGCGGCAATGGGCGCTGCGGCCAGGCGGGGAAAGCGAGACATCATGCGCCCGCTTCCTGTTTTTCGGCTTGGCGCAGGCAGCCCAGGAAGGACTGGGACCATAGCTGCACGTCGTGCTCGGTGACCTGCTGGTGCATGGTGAGCATGCGCTGGGTCATGGTGGAGGGGGCGTCGTCAAGCGCCTTGAGTGCATTGAGCAAGGCGGCCTTGACGGACTCGATATCGAAGGGATTGCACAGGTAGGCCTGGCTGAGCTCATCGGCCGCGCCGGCGAACTCGGAGAGCACCAGCGCGCCCGAGCCATCGTCGTGGCAGGCCACGTATTCCTTGGCCACCAGGTTCATGCCGTCCTTGAAGGGGGTGACCAGCATGACATCGGCCATGCGGTAGTAGCAGCGCAGGAGGCTCTTGGCCACGCCGCGGTGCTGGTAGTGCACCACCGGGTGACCCACGCGGGCAAAGCGGCCGTTAATGCGGCCGACTGCTTCTTCCACCTTGGAGCGGGTGGCCTTGTAATGGTCGAGGCGCTCGCGCGACGGCGTGGCGAGCTGCACCAGCGTCACCTCCTCCGGGTCGAGCGCGCCGGTGTCCAGCAGTTCCTCGAAGGCGGTCAGCCGCTGCAGGATGCCCTTGGTGTAATCGAGGCGATCCACGCCCAAAATAATGCGCTGGGGCGAGCCTAACTCTTCGCGCAGCTTGGCGACGTCCCCCTTCTCCTCCCCAGTGAACGCGGCAAAGTCTTTCGCGGCGATGGAAATGGGGAAGGCGCCCACGCCGATGGTGCGCCCCTGCGGCAGGCGAATATGCGCGGTGACCTCGCGGGTGCTGGCCTCGCCTTCCACGTTGAGCCCCTGGCGGCGGGCAAGCTCCAAGAAGTTGCGGGCATTGGCCTCCAAGTGGAAGCCAATGAGATCCGCGCCAAGTAGCCCGCGCACGAGCTCCTCGCGCCAGGGCAGCTGGCGGAAGAGATCGGCAGAAGGGAAGGGGATGTGCAGGAAGAATCCGATGGTGAGATCCGGGCGCTTCTGGCGCAGGATGCCGGGCAAAAGCTGCAGCTGGTAGTCCTGTACCCACACGGTGGCGCCCTCGGCGGCGACTTCGGCTACTTCATCTGCGAAACGCAGGTTGACCTCGCGATAGGCGTGCCACCAATCGCGGTCATAGGTAGGGGTGACGATGAGATCGTGGTAGAGCGGCCACAGGGTGGCATTAGAAAAACCCTCATAAAAGCCCTCGAAATCGGACTCGGTGAGCTTGACCGGGTGCAGCAGCACGCCGGCATCGGTGCGGAAGGGCTCTGGTGCGGCATCGGCCACACCGGGCCAGCCCACCCAGCATCCCTGGTAGGACTCGAGGACTGGAGACAATGCGGTGACCAGACCGCCCGGCGAGGGCGTCCAGGTATGGCTGCCATCAGGCCGGGTCTCCAGATCTACCGGCAGGCGGTTGGCCACCACCACGAAGTCATTGCCACGCTCACTCATGGTGCAAGAATAACTTAAGACTTCTTAGTGGACTTTTTCGTTGCCTTCTTGGAGGCCTTCTTCGTCGCCTTTTTGGTGGCCTTCTTTGTAGCCTTCTTGGTCGACTTCTTCGTCGATTTCTTGGTGGACTTCTTAGTCGACTTCTTCGTGGACTTTTTGCTGGATTTCTTGGTCGACTTCTTGGGAGCGGCATCGGCTTGCTCCGCCAGCACCTTCTTGTGCACCAGGCCCTTTGGCTCCACGCCCAGCATGGACATCAGGGTCACGCCGTCGAGGAAGTCCTGCGCATAGGTGGCCACGATGCGGCGGGCTGCGCGGGAGGTCTCCTCCTCAAGGGCGTGATTCTGGTCAGCCTGTGGGTGGGTGTCTTGGACCTTGGGTGGCACGACGTGTCCTCCTGAACGTTGTGGAAACTACTTAAGCGCTTGCAAGAAAAGCTATCAGAGCAAATATTGTACGCTACCGGCGGCGTTTAGGGCCGCTCGGGTCCGGATTCGGTGCCCGGTTGCTCCGGTTTCTGGGCACGAAAGGTTTCGGTGCCGGGCACGGTATAGGTGGTCTTCTCGCGCTGCTGCGGCTGCGCCGGCCACTGGGAATCTTCCGGCCACAGGTCCGCGGCCGAGCG
Source organism: Corynebacterium sp. ACRPJ (assembly GCF_022347345.1). Lineage (NCBI taxonomy): Bacteria > Bacillati > Actinomycetota > Actinomycetes > Mycobacteriales > Corynebacteriaceae > Corynebacterium > Corynebacterium sp. ACRPJ. Next base: position 18,461 of record NZ_JAKRNC010000008.1, on the reverse strand, counting down.
GGTATGCGGCGCATGGTTTTGGGCCTCGTGGCGCGGGTGCTGCTGCGGCGGCTTCGGCCCGAGCTTGGGTGGTAACTCCGGGCGATTGACGCGCGGGGCAAACGGGGACATCGGCACGCGCGGGATGCGCGGGGCCTTGCGGGCCAAGTGCGTGGCCTTATGGAAGGAGAAGCGGCCGATGCGCTTGAAGGTGGTGTACGGGCGGAAGTACTGCGGGCGGCGCAGGCGGCGAGCCACACGCTCGCCCAGTACTACGCCGGCGGCCAGGGCGCCGGAGATGGCCAGCGCCATCGCCATATTGGTAAAGCCGGTAATCATCTGCTCATTGAGAGAGGCGTACATGCCGCGGTAGAGCATGAGGCCGGGCAGCATCGGCGTATAACCCACGATCATGGTGATAAGCGGCGGAATTCCCCAGCGGCGCGACATCAAACCGCCGGCGAGGCCAACGACCACCGCGGAAAGACCAGAGGCAATCACCGGGCCGACGCCGAAGGGCACCACCACGAAGTAATAGAAAATCATGCCGGCTGCGGCCGTAAGGCCAGACATGGTGATCTCAATCCAGGCTGCGCCGCAGGCCAGCGCAAAGGCAGCAGAACCCGTGCCGCCGAGCAGCACTAGCAGTGGAATTTCGTGGTAGACCGGTGGGGCCAGCGTGGCCAGCGGCGGCAGGTTAAAGCCCAGCGAATCGGCCAGCTGGATGCCCACACCGACGCCGGCGATGATGGCGCCGGTAGATAGCAGCGCCTCAAAGAAGCGGGCGGAGGAGGTAACGGGGGCGCGCGTGATGCCGTCGACAAGCGATTGCACCAACGTCAGCCCCGCCACCAGCACGATGATGCCGGAGGCAATGATCTGCGTGGGCGAGAAATTAATGCCGAAGGAGGCTGCGACGTTGTACAAAATGGCGGCCGGGAAGACGGCGAAAAAGCCGCCGACCGCATTCTGATAAAAGGGCGGCAGGCGGTAATTGGCCAACCAGGCGTTCAAGCCCATGATGAACGCGGAGACCACAAACGCCACCACGCCGACGAGCAGGTCGCCGCCAAGCATCATGGAAATCAGGCCACCCATCGCGCCCCAGCCGAGCATCACCGTGGACGGCTTATAGGGCGCTGGCATGCGGTCGATCTCGTCTAGGCGCTGCTCCGCCATGGCCGGCGGCATCTGGCCGGAGTGGATGGAGCGAATGAGCTTATCGACGGCCGCGAGCTTGGAAAAATCCACGCCAATGCTCGGCACCACGCGGAAGACGTGCAGGTTCTTGCGCTGCTCGCCGGTGCCGATGGTGGTGTGGATGGTGATGGTATTCATCAAGATATCCACGTGGCAGTAGTGCAAGCCATACGACGACGCTGCCAGGTGCACCTGGGCGCGGGCATCCGAGTTGGCGGTGCCGGCGCCGATGAGGATTTCACCAATGCGGGCGGCGATCTCCATGACGCCGGTGACCTGGGCGGCGTCATGGAGATTGACCGGGGCGAGTGGGGATGGCGGCGGTGCGGCTTTAGCCGCGTCGATGATGGCTACCTGGCCCGAGGAAGCGCGCAGGCGCTCCCGCATAGCGGACAAAAATGACACGGAAATAACCCTCGAAAAGCGCTGGGAATGTGGGATTGATTCTGCCTGAACTTTAGCCCCTGCACCCTGTCAATGCATAGATGGGGGACCGGCTTTCCCCTCGGCGGCGGTGCTCGGGTACTATGCAACGAGCGGGATTTCTCCCGCGGTGCTGGAGTGGCGCAATTGGTAGCGCAACGCACTTGTAATGCGTAGGTTGCGAGTTCAAGTCTCGTCTCCAGCTCAAAAGATAACCCCCTAGCTGCACAAACAGTTTGGGGGTAAACGTTTACAAGTAGTAAGAGTGGCTATTTATTGGCTACTTTGCGCAGGCGCAAACATTTCCAACACCGCCGTATGGTCACCGGCATCAGCCGCCCGCTTCACGTAATAGCGACCCGTAATCGCCGGGGAAGCGTGACCCAACTGCCTAGCGGCCTCCTCCACACCGTCCACATTCTCAATGGCCGTAGCAACCGAGGAGCGGAAAGACTTAAACTTCACGTGAGAAAATACCTCACCCCGCGCTTCCCGAAATTGTCTACGAACATTCACAATGTCTAGGAACCCGCCCCGGTTATTCGGAAAGACAAGAACGTTATCGGCATTCACCAAACGTTCAATGAGCATGTCCCTGAACCAATCAGGGAGGGTAACCGTACGAAAGCCGCTATTGGTCTTTGTATAGCCTTGGCGGACTAGCTTCCCGTCCTGCCTAACAATCGCACCGGAGAGCGTCGCCTTAGCTTTTGGCTTAGCGTCTAGCTGGAAATCAGACCACTGGAGTGCCAGCACCTCAGACGGGCGGAATCCCGTGGCGATAAGCGCGCCCACTATTCCTACCAAATCAGTGTGTTTATAGGGTGTCTGCCAAGACTGAACATTCTCCCAAATCTGTTGAATCTCAGCGAGGGACAAAGCAACCGGCTCAGATTCTGCACTGTCATTGGCCCGGAGCTTTACCCCGTGCGTTGGGTTGATAGGCCACACATTCACGCCGTGGACAACGGTTAGGTCATAGGCGCGGGATAATAGAATCTTGGCGAGCTTAGCGTTAGCGGGGGTGCGCTCAGATAGTTTCACTAACCAGTTGGCGATTATGGACTTGTCGCACTCGCAGAGGCGAAGATTACCAATCGCCCGTTCGCCCCGCGCCCCCTCGAAAAGGGATAGTTGGCGCTCATAGGTGTTAACCGATTGGATGCGTAGTTTCTTATTGCCGATAGTGCCAGCGCGCATAGCTTTTACGGTTAGTTCTAGGAGTCCTTGCAGGGTGGTGTTGCCGTCGATAATGGCCCCTGCATTCTCAAAGACGCGATCGTTGGCGTTGGCTTTTAGGGTGGCTTCAGCGTCGCTTTTTGTGCGCCCGGTGCCAGTGACGCGGATGCGCTTATCGGCAAAGGTGCGGACGTAGGCTAATGCTCTCCAGCGGCGGTAGCCTACTTCCTCAAACCTAATCGTCCCTATTTGCCCTACGGGTAGTTTCTTTCTTGGCATTGGCCTTTTTCCTTTTTCCTGGATAAGGCACGGGTGCGGCTAGTGGTTCTCCCTCCTCCCTAGCTTTGGCAATCATGCGGGAGGCCGTAGACCTAGACACATCGAACGCTGAAGCGACATGCTTAGTGGGGGGAAGATTGCGCTGGACAGCACGATTATACGAAACCCGAACCATCATCAACAGCTTTTCAAGGTTGCTTCCATTGGGCCATTCTTCCCTTAGCTGTGCCAATGAGGAGCCTCGTAGGGCTGAATCTTTTTCCACTGGAAAGCGCTTGTCCAACGCCTCTGCTATGGCCTGTTTAGCCTCACTGATACTGAAGTCCCTTAGCAATTGGACGGTTACTTCATTAGCTTCAAACTCCAGATTTGTGATTCTAATTCCAGACGCATCTATGGAAAAAGTGGCACATGCCCCGGCCGGTTCATTGTGAGTGAATTGGGCTACCCCCTCACCCTCAATGTGTGTTGTTCCCCGACCCGCGTCTACTTGAATTTTGTAGTCGCCTTGGGGTTCATCCAAACCGGTATCTAGCTTCCATTTCACCTAGCCAGTTTCACCCGCGCTATTTAGTTAGTCAACTATGTCTCGGTGAGACACGTTTGCAAGCATATGTCACATTCTGTATTGTGGTCAACTGTTGGGGCAAGCTTATTGCCTCGACTGACATACGATTGCAAGCATGTATCAGAAAGGTAACCATGCTCAACATTGAGAACGACACACTGGATACCGCCGCAACGGCTAAGCAGATTGGTGTAGCTGCCTCTACTTTGAATTCATGGCGTAGCCGCAAAAAGGGGCCGAAATACATCCGCATCGCCGGGCGCATTCGCTACCTCAAGACGGACGTTCAAGAATGGCTGGAAAACGAAATCGCAGCCGCGTAAACCCACCCGAAACACGAAAAGCCCCCAAGTAGCTGCAACTACAAGGGGGAAGAAATGGAACAATCACCATGCACCAAATTCACCCCAATACTAGCGAAACCCCTATCCAAGTGGAAGCGAACGCCCCCTTTGGACTGTTCAATATCGACGTAGAACGCGACCTAAGGGACGGGGAACCAGTGATTCGTCTCCTGCCTACCTTTGCTGACTGGGCGGGGCCGGTGGACTTTTCTGTTCAAGAGATTGACCAGTTCATAGAAAGGCTGGAGGAAGCTCGCCGCATCGCAGAGGAAAATGCGCCTATCCGCCTTTACCCCGTGGACGATTTGCCACCAAGCGCCGCCTAGCGCCGTTGACCGCCGCTAAAGGTTGGGCATAGTGCCCACATGCGAAACCACGAGTACATAAGCCCACAAGAGGCAGAAGCCGCCTATCACACCACCACCCGCCACCTACGCCGGTTGGTCAAAGATGGGCGGCTCACCCGCTACAAGTCCATTGCAGACACACGCCGCATTCTCTACCGCCGCCAAGAACTAGACCGCATCTTCACACCACTGGCGGACGATACAGCGGCATAACCGCAATCAGGGATAAGTCCACTACGAAAAAGAGACCACACAAGCATGGCAACGATAAGACACGGGCCGGAACTGAACGCTGAGTTCTTGACCGTCGCCAATGATATAGCCCGCAATCCGGGCATTACTCCAACAGCGAAAACGGTCTATCTAGTTCTGAAATCACATAGGGAGAGATGGCGAATCGACAAGAAACAAATATCCGACGATACCGGCGTTTCTGTAAACACCGTCGCTAAGGCACTCAAAGAACTAGAAGACAAGGGCCTTATCAGGCGTGACCAGCTACCCGGAGAAAAAGGAAAGCGAGGGCAATTCATCTACACCATCTTTGCGCAACCGGAACCCAAAAATTGGGTTGCGGGGCGACCAGCGGATACAGGGCAAAACGCCAGTACAACACCGGAACACAATAATTGGGTTGCGGAGTCACCAGCGGAAACCTCCTATTCCCCCAGCTCAACACCGGAACCCAGTTTACCGGGTACCGGTGAAGTGGGTCGCTTAAGAAAACCAAGTAAAAACACCAAGTTAGAAAACTATGGAGAATTTATTGGTCAACCAGAGGTTGACCCAAAGATTGCAGCTGCCTTGGGGAGCTACGAAAGCGTTGAAGAGGCCTTTACAGAGTTCTGGGATGAGTACCCACGTCACCAGAAAAAGAAAGAGTCTCGCCAGCTATTCGAGGCCTGTCTAGAGGAAGTAGACGCGGAAACCATCATTCAAGGTGTAAAGGATTTTAACGAAGAACGGTTCTACAACGAAGCGAGTGAATATTGGGTACCACAGCCAACCTCATGGCTGGAGGGTGAACGTTGGGAAGATGAATACGATCTGCCTCCTCGCTTCGCCCCGCAGAGTGAATATCACCCGGAGCAGTACCAGTGCCCCACCTGCAACGGAACTAGGTACATACCCGGTCACAAGGACGAATGGGGCCATCAATTCGTGAAGCCCTGCCCAACCTGCCAAGCGTCAGCTAAATCGGCTTAGATGCGCTTCAGACCGCGCTAAAAGAGTCGATACAACTAAGAAATCTGCTGACAGATCACAAAAAAGGGAGCTAGATAAACGTGAGCAGTATTGACTACCGAGCAGTCCGTGAATTGTATGACCAAGGCCGGGGCCGAAACGCAATCGCCAAAGAACTAGGCGTAACCACCTACCAAGTAGACCGAGCCTGCCAAGAGCTAGGAATCACGTGGGAGGGAAGCGTGCCTGCTATGGCCGTGCGAGTACGTTCCTGCCGGGCTGCTAATGAGCGCAATGAGGTTGCCGCAAAGCTCCGAGCACTAGCGCATCGTGAGCTGGATAAGGCACTGAGTACTGAGGGGGAAGATGCGGACGTTCGTCAACACGTCACAGCGGCTGCTATCGCAATTCAACGTGATTTAGAGATTGCCGCGCATGTCGCTGAGCACGGCGAACACAGAGACCGCACCCCACAACAACGAGAACAGGACAAGGCCCTGGACAAGGCCCTGGACGCGCTCGACCCGCTGAACGCCTACCTATAGGAGACCCAAACCAATGAGCACATTCAATTTCAACAACTTAGCGCCTCAGCTCACGTTCCTGAGCGCTGAGATGGACAAGGCAATCACGTGGTTCGCCAAGAACCCTGACTACTCAGACGAGGGCAAGCGCAACCATCTGAAGCGAGTAGCTGACCAGCACGGCTACACCGCCGCAATCAGCAAGCTACGAAAGGCTGCCGCCGCCCTCCCAGAAGCCGTAGCCAAGGAACAGGCCGGGGAGTACGCCAAGGTATACCCACGGGCCAAAGATTCGACTGAGGCCTTGGCTGCAGAGATGGCAACACAGCGTTACCTGCAGCGTGAAGACCTTACTAAGACGGACGGCGACAACAACAACCTTGAGGCCCTTAAATCGGTGTTTAAGGAGATGGGGCCGTCTCCAGCCCGAACCATGTTGTTCGAGGAGATGCAGGCCCGTGGGATTGCCAATGCGGAGTTAATGCGAGGGTGTGAAGCTGAGGAGAATCCGGCGCTGAGGAGCGCACAGCACACCGCTAACGCCGCTGAAACCACCGCCCGCCTTGTAAATGAGCAACTGGATGATCTGGAAACCTCCCTGCAGAACCCGCGCTTGAGCACTGCAGGCGACACTATGAAGCTAGACCAGATTAAGAACTATCTTGTCAATTACTTCAGCGACGATATGGAGACGGACAGCCATATCAGCTTTGAAAAGCTACGCCCGGCACCTGCTTTCAATACCCCTGCCCCAACGGAATAGGAGACAAGAGACTATGCGCACCATCGAACAGTTAGAAGCCATCCTTAAAGCCCTCCGTGAGCAGCTTGCTGAGCTGCAGGACGATAGGAACAGCGGCGCTGAGGTTCCTGATTGGAAAGAGGCACTAGCCCGCCGTGAGCTAGATAAGTACACCGCCGAGCTGGAAGCACGCCGTAAGGAAAAGGCAGCGGTAGATAAGTCTAAGGCTGAGGCCGATAAGCGCCATGCCGACCAACAGGCCGCTGTGATGGAAGCGGTGGAGGAGGCATACGCCGTACTAGAGGAGGCCACCGCTAAGGCCGCTGAGGCTCATGCTGAGGCGATTAAGGGCCTGCCTGCCTACCGTGAGGCCCGCGCCGTGGAGGTGGAAGCATATCGCAACTTACGCGACCTTGTAAGGCAGCTAGACGAACCAGAATGCGATGAGGACGGCAACATTGTGACAGACCGCGCCCCGTTCTACATGCACAATGGCAACGTGATGCAAAAGGGTTCCATCACACCCGGTTGGTATGGTCGCCCACTAGACCGGATCTAGCTCACGTGACCCTAAAGGCCCGTCGTTTCGCTTGGTTGCTTTCCGAAATGGCGGGCTTTTTCATGCCAAAAGTAACAGTGACTTAAACGTCTTGACCTGCACTAACTAACCGCCACGGCATTTTTAATACAACATTGGGGTGACAGCCCCAACACTGACTAACGCGCCTTGCATTAACACCCGAAACCGCGCTTTCATCGACCCGGACAATGTTCCCCAGCGGTCGATTAACGCCGCTATCCGTATGTGCGAGCACTGCCCAATGCGCAAAGAATGTGCACGCCTTGCCCTGCAGGCTGGCAGCATCTTGACGGAGGAGAAACTACCAGCGGACGGGGTAATCATGGCCGGGGTGGTCACACGCGGCAAAAGCACGGTTGCTGAGTTAGAGATGATTGCCGGTGTAGCCGCCCCGGTCTATGAGGGCCGCGCTCAAAGACAGGGGAATGTGACCGGCAAACCATGCCTGAATTGCGGGCGAACCTTACACAGCTGGACACGTACCCCGGAGGATATTCCGCCCGGCATGGTCATGCATTACAGCCGTCAATTCTGTGTGGACTGCAGGACGGCGCTACAAGCGTATCTGGATTCCTTGCCTGAAGAGGAGCGCCGGGCAAGGCGCGGCCTAATGAAAGAGATTGACCGGAAACGCCACCACCACGGGCGGGAAGCCCGTCTGAAGCGTCGCCAATACATCGACCGCAAGCGCAAAGAGATGGCCGCTGAAAAGGGCGTACCCGTTGACTACATCGTTCCCTTGAAAGACGCGGCAAAGTGGCTCGGCTTCACCCCGGAAAAGACGCGAGGCAGAGCTACTAGGCGCGGAGCGCTCTGGAGGATGGACAGATCCCCCTACTGCAGGACGGCGAACTTACACGTCAATCTTGGGGCATTCGGCTATGAGTCTCCTCTAGTTCAAGAACGTGAGGCGAAATCACGTGCTAAGGCCGCTGAGGAACTTTGTGTACCCGTGGCTGAGGTAGTGAACGTCGAATACCTTTCGGAGATGTACGGCCTTACCGTTTCGGAGATGCTGACAAGGTTGCATGGCCGGGGCGTGGAAGTGGTCAATAAATGGGGCCGTCATTGGCTAGTTGAATCGGACGTACCCGCGCTCTGATTTAAGCCCGGAGAGGTGGCTATCTATTGGCTATTTTGAAAAAGTGTTCCCTTTTCCAAACTGTTCCATGCAGTACGGTAAATGCAGGTAGAGGGAATAAAGCGCCATAAAATGCGGGTTGCTACATTCCCTGAATTATTAGCACAAACTTGCCACTTGTATAGCGTAGGTTGCGAGTTCAAGTCTCGTCTCCAGCTCAAAAGGAGGCTGGGCCCCGGTGTGGGCCTAGCCTTCGGTGGTTTTTGAGGGGGCGTCGATAAGTCGAAAAAGCCGGTCGACCATGCGCTGGCGGTTAGCGGGGGATAGCTTGCGCTGGTTGAGGTGATCGTGCACCCACAGGCCGGTACTAAGAAGCATGATCAGCAGATTATCCTCGTCCGTCTCGGCGGCGGAAGGATCGACCATCCAGCGCGCATCCACCTCGGCCCACTGGGCGGAAAAATCCGGGTGGGTCTGGGAATGAACGCACATCAAAAGCTTGATGAGCGGATCATTTTTGCCCATTGACAATACGAGCGCACGGGAGCGCTCGGCCCAGCTGAGCTCGCTTGCCGGGTGGCCGCCGGCCAGCTTCTCGAGTTCTGCTTCCCAGCGTGCGGCGCAAAATCCATGGCAGTCTACGAGCAGATCATGGCGGGTAGGGAAGTGATAAATGAGTCCGGACTTGGACATGCCGGTCGCCTGCGCCAGGGATTCGTAGGTCAAGCCAGAGACGTCCTCGGCAGCGATGATGTCGAGCGCAGCTTCAAGGGCTGCGGTCTTTTTGTTGAGTCGCGGCATAGGGATCTCCTGATTTCGGGTTATCGCGGAAACACCAGGCGGTTATCGCGGCTAGGAGCAAGGCGAAGCAAGCTAGGCCGCCGATGGTGGAAAGATATCCGGCATTGTAGGCGCTCGCGGCGGCCGCGTGGGAAGCAGGGTGATACAGCGCGTCGGTACCCAGTTCCGCAAGGTGGGGCGGCAATTCGCGGGCCATGAGGAGAGGGACGAGGGTGCCGGTCAGTGCAATGGAGATCAGGGTGCCGAATTCATAGGAAACCGCTTCTACGCCCGAGGCCATGCCGGTGCGATGAAGGGGAGCGGCATTGATGATGGCGGTGGAGGACACGGACATGGCAAGGCCCGCGCCGAGGCCGGTGAGCACTAGGGCGGAGACGAGTAGGGGAAGCGTCTCGCCCCGGCTCACCACCACCAGGGCCATGCCGGCGGCCATGAGCAAGAATCCGCCGCTAATGAGTGGGAGGAACCCCACGCGATGCAAGGTGGCACCACCCAGGATGGAGGTAGGGATGGCAGACAGTGCCATGGCGGAGATGATGAGGCCGGCGTGAAGGGGTGAGAGGGCGTCGACAAGCTGCAGCTTTTGGGTACTCAGCAGCTCCAGGCCGGCGAGGCCGAACATGGCACCCCCGGCCGTTAGGGCCCCGCCGCTGAAGATACGGGAGCCAAAGATGTCGAAGGTCAGCAGGGGATCTGACAAGCGAGCCTGGCGGCGGCCGAAGGCGAGCGCGCCGCAGATGAAGACGATGCCTGCGGCGGCGCTCACCGGCCAATTATGTGCCAGGGATTTGATGGCCAGCACTAGGCTGGCGAGAGTGATAAGGGAATACAGGGACGAAGGGAAGTCCCAGTGTTTTAGGGGGTTCGGAGCGTTTGGCGGGGCAAGGAGCCAGGTCAGCACAATGGCCACGACCACAACCGGGACATTGAGCAAAAAGACCGAGCCCCACCAGAAATGCTCCAAAAAGAAGCCGCCCACGGTGGGGCCAGCCGCCGCGCCGATGACGGCGACAGAACCCCAGATGCCAATGGCCGTGTTGCGCTCCACCTCATCGGGAAAGGTCAGGCGGATTAGCGCTAGGCTCGACGGCATCATGATGGCGGCGCCGCAGCCCAGGAAGGCGCGGCCTACAACCAGCGTCCAGGCGCTGGGGGAATAAGCGGCGAGCAGGGAAGCGCCGCCGAAGACGGCCAAGCCGATGAGGAACATCCGCCGGTGGCCGGTGCGATCGCCCAGCGTGCCGGCGCCAAGAAGGAGGCCGGAGAGCACCAACGCGTAGGCGTTGATAATCCAGAGTTGCTGGGTATCGGTGGTGTGCAATTGCTGCGATAGCTGCGGCAATGCGGTGTAGAGGATGGAATTATCCAGCCCAACCATGAGTAACCCCAGAGAGATGACGGCGCAGAAAGACCACCGCTGGGCGGCCGTGGAGGCCGCAGCGGCGTGGTCTTGTGCGCGGGGCGGGTGGATACTCATAGCGCAGTAAACAGTACCGAACGGTCGTTACAGTTTGCAGCCGAAGATAGGTTAGTATTGCCTTCCTCACAGCTAGGTGCAGTGTGTGAGTGTATAGGAGATGAGTGGACTTTCCTGCGGTCTAAGTAGCACAGTGGTATTAACACCAATTAAGAGTTAAGGATGATTTTTAATGGCACGTAACTATGCAGAACAGCTAGTCGACACCCTGGAAAAGCAGGGTGTCGAGCGCATTTATGGCCTCGTCGGTGACTCCCTGAACCCGATCGTGGATGCCGTTCGTCGCTCCTCCATCGAGTGGATTCACGTCCGCAACGAGGAAGCAGCAGCCTTCGCTGCCGAGGCAGACTCCCTGACCACCGGCAAGCTGGCTGTATGTGCTGCATCCTGCGGCCCGGGCAATACCCACCTGATTCAGGGCCTGTACGACGCCCACCGCAACGGCGCCAAGGTGCTGGCACTGGCTTCCCACATCCCATCTCGCCAGATCGGCTCCAAGTTCTTCCAGGAGACCCACCCAGAGGCAATCTTCCAGGAGTGCTCTGGCTACTGCGAGATGGTCAACTCCGCTGAGCAGGGCGGCGTTGTCCTGCACCACGCCATCCAGTCCAGCATGGCCGGCAATGGCGTATCCGTCCTCGTTATCCCGGGTGACGTTTCCATGCAGGACGCTGAGGATGACTCCTTCGTCGAGTCCAAGATCTCTGCTGGCCGCCCGGTCGTCTTCCCGGATCCGGCCGAGGCTGCTGCCCTGACCCAGGCCATCAACGAGGCTAAGTCCGTCACCCTCTTCGTTGGCGCCGGCGTCAAGGATGCCCGCGAGCAGGTGCTCAAGCTGGCCGAGAAGATCAAGGCTCCCATCGGCCACGCCCTGGGTGGCAAGATGTACATCCAGTACGAGAACCCGTTCGACGTAGGCATGAACGGCCTGCTGGGCTACGGTGCGGCACACGAGGCCACCCACGAGGCTGACCTGCTCATCCTGCTGGGTACCGACTTCCCGTACAACGACTTCCTGCCGGATGCCAACGTGGCACAGGTGGACATCAACGGCTCCCACATCGGCCGCCGCACCAAGATTTCCTACCCGGTCACCGGTGACGTAGCCGCCACCATCGAGAACATCTTGCCGCACGTGGATGAGAAGAAGGATCGCTCCTTCTTGGACAAGATGCTCAAGAAGCACTACGGCAAGCTGGAGCACGTCGTTGAGGCTTATACCTCCAACGTGGACAAGCACACCCCGATCCACCCGGAGTACGTTGCTGACCTCATTGACAAGAATGCCGATGAGGATGCCATCTTCACCGTCGATACCGGCATGTGCAACGTATGGGGCGCTCGCTACATCACCGCCAACGGCAAGCGCGAGCAGATCGGCTCCTTCCGCCACGGCACCATGGCCAACGCCCTGCCGCAGGCACTGGGTGCACAGGCCGCTAACCCGGGCCGCCAGGTCATCACCTTCTCCGGTGACGGCGGACTGTCCATGCTGATGGGTGAGCTGCTCACCGTGAAGCTGCACAACCTGCCTATCAAGATGTTCGTGTTCAACAACTCTTCCCTGGGCATGGTCAAGCTGGAGATGCTGGTGCAGGGTCTGCCGGAGCACGAGACCGACCACGATTCCGTCAACTTTGCCAAGATTGCAGAGGCTTCCGGCATCAAGCACTTCCGCATCGAGGATCCGAAGGACGCACCGGAGCAGATCAAGAAGGCGCTGGCTTATAACGGCCCGGCTCTTATCGACGTCGTTACTGACCCCAACGCCCTCTCCCTGCCACCGACGCTGACCATCGAGCAGCTCATGGGCTTCTCCAAGGCTGCCACCCGCACCGTTTTGGACGGTGGCGTTGGGCAGATGATCACCATGGCAAAGTCCAACCTGCGCAATATCCCGCGCCCGCAGGACTTCTAAATAGCGCACTGCGCTAGCTGCCACGCCCTTCCTCACCTGGGGAGGGGCGTGGTTTTCTTTTGCGCCGAGCAGGCCGAGCATCCACGTTCACAGGATTCAGACAGAAACTCTTCAGTAGGCTGGAAAGCAAGCGTGCCATGATGACGTGTTAGAAAATCACAACCTTTAAGGGAGTCTGAGGAGAACATGGAAGACACTAAACTCGCCAAGGTTCTTGTCGTCGATGACGAACCCAATATTGTGGAGCTGCTTACCGTATCACTGAAGTTCCAGAACTTCGAGGTATTTAGCGCCAATTCCGGCAACGAGGCGCTGCGCATTGCCCGCGAGGTAAACCCAGATGCCTACATCCTGGACGTCATGATGCCGGGCATGGACGGCTTCGAGCTGCTGGGCAAGCTGCGCCAAGAAGGCCTGGACGGCCCGGTGCTCTACCTCACCGCTAAGGACGGTGTGGACCAGCGCATCCACGGCTTGACCATCGGTGCGGATGATTACGTGACGAAGCCCTTTAGCCTGGAAGAAGTTATCACCCGCCTGCGCGTCATCATGCGCCGCGGCGGCGCAGCGGAAGAATCCACCAACGATGCCACCATGAGCTATGCAGATCTGACGCTCAATGATGACACCCATGAGGTCACCAAGGCCGGCGAGCTCATCGAGCTTTCGCCCACCGAGTTCAACCTCCTGCGGTACCTCATGCAAAACAAGGAAGTGGTGCTATCCAAGTCCAAGATTTTGGACAATGTGTGGCACTACGATTTCGGCGGCGATGGCAACGTGGTCGAGTCCTATATCTCTTACCTGCGCCGCAAGATCGATACCGGCGAGACGCAGCTGATCCACACCGTGCGCGGCGTGGGTTATGTACTGCGCACCCCGCGCTCCTAAAGTGCTTAAGTGATGGAAGATTCACAGGAGACCCAGGACCAGGCACCTGCACCGGCAGCGGCGCGCCCGCAGTCCATGTGGCATGAGGGCCTGGGGCAAGGCGAAGGGGAGAAAAAGTCCTCCAAGCGGCGGATGTTTTCCCAGATTCCGCAGGCCATGCCGCTGCGGACGTGGCTGGTCATCCTCCTCGTCGTGGTCTCCGGGCTCGGCATTACGGGCTCGTCCTTTGCGGTGAATTCCATCATGCGCAACGTCCTCTTCAACAACGTCGATGATGAGCTGCGCGCCGCGTCGACCACATGGGCGCGCGATATCAGCAATGACTTTTTCATCGGCGATCACACCAAGCGCCCGCCTACCGAATACGTGGTGCTGAACTACCTGCCCGATGGCACCATCCGCTACTCGGGGCCATCCTCGACCACCCCGAATGCGGAAAATATCCCGCTCGGTGGGTATCCCACCACCGTGGGTTCCATCGAGAACAACACCAAGTGGCGCGCGCTCGCCTTCGCGGACTCCAATGGTGTCATCACGGTCATCGCTAAGGACATGACCCACGAGAAGGAAATCCTGCACGGCCTAGCCATGGTCCAAGTGACCATTGCCGCCATCGCCCTGGCCGCCATTGCGGCCGTGGGGTTCTGGTTTATCCGCAGGGCGTTGCGGCCGCTGCGGGTGGTGGAAAAGACGGCGTCGGAAATCGCGGCAGGCGACCTAGACAAGCGTGTTCCCAAATGGCCGCTGCACACCGAGGTGGGCCAGCTGGCCGCCGCACTCAATATCATGCTGGGGCAGCTGCAGCGCTCCGTCGTGCGCGCGCAAGAGAAAGAGGAACAGATGCGTCGCTTCGTCGGCGATGCCTCGCATGAGCTGCGCACGCCGCTGACCAGCCTGCGTGGCTATACCGAGCTCTATCGCTCCGGCGCCACCAAGGACGTGGATCTGGTCTTTTCCAAGATCGATGATGAGTCCAAGCGCATGTCCCTGCTGGTAGAGGACCTGTTGGCCCTTACCCGCGCCGAGGGCACGCGCCTAGACCTGCACCCCGTAGACCTGCTGGAGCTGGCCCTGTCCGTGGGCTCTTCCGCGCGTGCGGCCTTCCCCGGCCGCGAGATTAAGGTGGCCAATGACGCCAAGTCCATCCCGGTGGTTAATGGCGATGCCAGCCGCCTGCACCAGGTGCTGCTCAACCTGGTGACCAACGGCATCCGCCACGGCGGCGATGAGGCCACGGTGACGCTGCGCCTGCGCCGCGAGGACAATGATGTGCTGGTCGATGTCAGCGATGACGGCAAGGGCATGTCCCAGGAAGATGCGGCGCACATCTTCGAGCGCTTCTACCGCGCGGATACCTCGCGCACCCGCGATACGGGTGGCTCCGGCCTGGGCCTGGCCATCGTCCACTCTCTGGTGGAGCAGCACGATGGCAGCATTAGCGTCGACTCCGAGCTCGGCCGCGGCACCACCTTTACGGTGCGCCTACCCGCGCTTGCCGACGCCCCCTCTGAGACCTAGTCCTCCCGAATGCCTTCCTCGTTGCAGCCGAGGTGCTGACGGATGCGGGCGGCCGCCTCATCCATCGCGGCATCGTCGGTGTTCTCAGCGTCGAAGGCCTTGGCAAAGTCATACTCTTCCATCTTCTCGGTGGGGAAGAGGTGGATATGGGTGTGCGGGACATCGAATCCGGCGATGATGTAGCCGGTGCGCGGGGTATCAAACGCGGTCTTGATAGCGCCGCCGATTTCCAGGGCGACCTCGTTGAGGTGGGCCCAGGTCTGGGGATCCAGGTCGGTCCACTTATCTACTTCCTCGATGGGCACGACCAGGGTGTGGCCGTAGCGCAGCGGCTCGATGGAGAGGAAAGCCACGCAGGTCTCATCGCGGTAGACAAAGCGAGCGGGTAGTTCACCATTAATGATCTTTGTAAATACAGAAGCCATGTGTGCCAGGCTACCCGCTAGTTATGATGGTGGGCATGCGCATTCTCGTAATTGGTTCGGGCGGCCGTGAACACGCCCTAGTCAAGGGCCTGTCCGCCGACCCTAAGAGCACCGAAATCCACGCCGCGCCAGGCAGCGCGGCCATGTCCGCCCTCGCTACCGTCCACCCGGATTACTCCCAGGTAGATGACGCTGATCGCATGGTAGAGCTCGCCCAGAGCATCGCCGCGGACCTTGTTGTCATCGGCCCTGAGGTTCCCCTCGTCGCCGGCGTGGCCGATGCCCTGCGCGCGGCCGGCATCGCTGTCTTCGGACCTAGCAAGGAGGCAGCCCAGATCGAGGGATCCAAGGCCTTTGCCAAGGACGTCATGGAATCCGCCGGCGTCAAGACCGCCCGCGCGGAGCAGCTGCGCCCGGGCGCCACCGAGGACGACATTGAAGCCGCCCTCGACCGCTTCGGCCCGCAGTTCGTGGTCAAAGACGATGGCCTGGCCGGCGGCAAGGGTGTCGTGGTCACCCCAGACCGCGCCGCCGCCCGCGCCCACGTCGATGCCGTCCTCGCGGCCGGCAACCCGGTGCTGCTGGAATCCTTCCTCGATGGCCCCGAAGTCTCTCTCTTCTGCTTAGTCGATGGCGAGACCGTCGTCCCGCTGCTGCCGGCTCAGGATCACAAGCGCGCCTATGACAACGACGAGGGCCCCAATACCGGTGGCATGGGCGCCTACACCCCGCTGCCGTGGCTGCCGCAGGACGGCGTGCAGCGCATCGTGGACGAGGTCTGCACCCCTGTGGCCAAGGAGATGGCGCGCCGCGGCACCCCTTATTCCGGTCTGCTCTACGCCGGCCTGGCCTGGGGCGAAGAAGGCCCGGCCGTCGTCGAGTTCAACTGCCGCTTCGGCGACCCGGAGACCCAGGCAGTGCTCTCCCTGCTCAAGTCCCCGCTGGCTGAGGCCCTCCACGCCACGGCCACCGGCACCCTCTCCGAGCTCCCGCCACTGGAGTGGGAGGATGGCTTCGCCGTCATCATCGTCATGGCGGCCGAGGGCTACCCGGCCTCCCCACGCAAGGGCGATGCCATCACCGGCGCCGCCCTGGACGATCCGCAGCGCGTCCTCCACGCCGGCACCGTGCATACCGACGGCGCCTACCGCACCGCGGGCGGCCGCGTGCTCAGCGTGCTGGGCAAGGGTGCCACGCTTGCCGACGCCCGCGCAGACGCCTACGCCACCGTCGACGGCATCGAGTTTGCGGGTGGCTTTGTGCGCCGGGACATCGGCAAGCGAGCAGAAGACGGTGAGATTTCTCTCTAACCCTTCACCCCGCGGCGGGGCAGGCATGGAATAATAGCCACGTGGCTGAAAAGAAGAAGATTTCCAACGTCCTGTCCTCCCGCTATGCCTCCGCGGAGCTGTCCAATATCTGGAGCCCGGAGCATAAAATCATCTTGGAGCGCAAGCTCTGGATTGCGGTCATGCGCGCCCAGAAGGATCTGGGCGTAGACATCCCCGCCAAGGCCATCGATGCCTACGAGGCCGTGGTAGAGGACGTGAACCTTGAGTCCATCGCGGAGCGCGAGCGCGTCACCCGCCACGATGTGAAGGCCCGCATCGAAGAATTCAATGCTCTGGCCGGCTACGAGCACATTCACAAGGGCATGACCAGCCGCGATCTCACCGAGAACGTGGAGCAGCTGCAGATCCATACCTCGCTGGAGATCATCCGCGATAAGGCCATCGCCGTGGTCTCCCGCATCGGCCGCCACGCCGCCGAGTACCAGTCCCTGGTCATGGCCGGCCGCTCCCACAACGTGGCCGCGCAGGCCACCACCCTGGGCAAGCGCTTCGCAACGGCCGGCGACGAGATGCTGCTGGCCATTGAGCGCGTCGAAGATCTTTTGGCACGCTACCCGCTGCGCGGCATCAAGGGCCCGATGGGCACCTCCCAAGACATGCTCGATCTCATGGGTGGCTCCGAGGACAAGCTCGCCTCCCTGGAGACGGCCATCGCGGATTACCTGGGCTTCCACCGCATCTTCAACTCTGTGGGCCAGGTCTACCCGCGCTCCCTCGACTTCGACGCCATCTCCGCCCTGGTGGAGCTCGGCGCCGCCCCGTCCTCGCTGGCTACCACCATCCGCTTGATGGCCGGCAACGAGACGGTCACCGAGGGCTTCAAGGAAGGCCAGGTCGGCTCCTCCGCCATGCCGCACAAGATGAACGCCCGTTCCTGCGAGCGCGTCGGCGGCCTGCAGGTCATCCTCCGCGGCTACCTCACCATGGCCGCAGACCTCGCTGGCCAGCAGTGGAACGAGGGCGATGTTTTCTGCTCCGTCGTCCGCCGCGTCGCGCTTCCCGACGCCTTCTTTGCCCTCGACGGCCAATTCGAAACCTTCCTCACCGTCCTCGACGAGTTCGGTGCCTTCCCGGCCATGATCGACCGCGAGCTGGAGCGCTACCTGCCCTTCCTGGCCACCACCCGCATCCTCATGGCGGCCGTGCGCGCCGGCGTGGGCCGCGAGACCGCCCACGAGGTCATCAAGGAAAACGCCGTGGCCGTCGCGCTCAATATGCGCGAAAACGGCGGCGAGCAGGACCTGGTCCAGCGCCTTGCTGCCGATGACCGCCTGCCCATGGACGAGTCCGACCTCGAGGCCGCCCTAGCCGATAAGCATGCCTTCATCGGCGCCGCCGAGTCCCAGGTCAGCCAGGTGCTCAACCGCATCAACGCATTGGTAGGCGAGCACCCCAAGGCCGCGGCCTATACCCCGGGCGAGATCCTTTAATTCGAACCGCACCGGGCGCCTTCCTGTCGCGGTGCGCCCTGCCTGTCGCGGTGCGCCCCACTTTTCGCATTTCGATCAAATAGTCCCCGAATCCCACTGAACTGGCCCCCGAAAGTTGGACTGGTTTAATTCTAGGCGGTTAGGGCTGCAAGGGTCTGATTTCGATATTGCATCGGGGTCAGGCCCTTGAGTCGTTGTTGGATGCGTTCGGTGTTGTA